>DAIRDI010000171.1:0-6761 GCA_036796235.1 Candidatus Competibacteraceae bacterium
GAATGGCAGCATGAGAACGTCAAACCGATCAAGGTCAAGAAGCATCTGCGCTTAGAGGACATCCGGCTCAGAAATTGCTTATACACCTCGCTCCCTGCGCTATTACTCAATTTCGGCGAAGATTCGTTTACAAACTCAGAGAAAGCTTATCTTTTGGTAAATCAGGGTGTTAATAAAATAAAGCAAGAAATGAGCCGGATGTCCTCTTAGCCAAGAGTATTTTCAGGATTGGGTTAGATTTCATCCGCGAGGCGTTATTCGATATTACGCTTTCGCTTGAGATTGTGCTGCGCCCATTGATTCAAATTATTGATTTAAAACAATATTACAAGACTGAGTAATTTTTGTCATGTACAGAGAGATGAGGCATCAATCGGCGATCACCCGCCGCAAAAACCCCGATTCAAACCCCGGATCCACATACGGCAAAAACCGCTCCAGCGCCGGGAAAGACTGGCGGAACAGCGCCGGGCTCATGCGCGCGTCCTTGGCCGGGTAGAGCGCCCCGCCGGCCTCGGCCACCACCGCGTCCAGAGCATCGAGCAGGCGCAGGGTCGATGGCCCCTTGAACGGAAAATCGAGGGCGATGGTGACCCCGGGGCGCGGGAATGACAACAGCCCCGGCGCGGGCCGGTCTCCAAAACACTTGAGCACCGCCAGAAACGAACCCTCTCCGCTCCGGGCGATGCGCGCGAGCAGCTCGCGCAGCGCCGGCTCGGCCGCGGCGGGCGGCAACACGCATTGATACTGGAGAAAACCACGGGGACCATAAATCAGGTTCCAGCGCGCGATGCCGTCGAGCGGATGGAAGAACGGCGCATAGTGGCTCAGGACGCGCCCCTCGGGCTTGCGATAATACATGGCGTTGAAAATCTTCAGACTCAATCCATTGATCAGGGACCAGGGCGGCGCGAACGGCACGCCGAGCCGCCCGTGCGCCCTCGGCCGGCCCGCGCCCGCCCCGCGCGGCGCGAAGTTGCCCCGCAGGAGAATCCCCCGTCCCAGGTGCGGGCCGCGCGCCGCGCAGTCCACCCAGGCGACGGTGAATTCAGCGGTGCGGTCGGCTTCCTCGGAGATCCGAAAGAAATCCGCCACGCCCGCAAAGCGGCGGCTCTCGGCCTGAATCCAGGGGCCCTCAATCACCCGCAATTGCATCTCCACCCAGGCGATGAGTCCGGTCAAACCCAAACCGCCGATGGTCGCGGCGAACCAGTCCGGATTCTCAGTCGGCGAGCAGAGCCGACGACTACCATCCGAACGAACCAGTTCGAGCGCCCGCACATGACAGCCGAAGGTCCCAGCGCGATGATGGTTCTTCCCATGCACGTCGTTGGCCACCGCCCCGCCGAGCGTGACGAAGCGGGTGCCCGGCGTCACCGGCAAGAACCAGCCGCGCGGCACGCACAAATCCAGAATCTCGGACAGCAGCACTCCGGCCTCGGCACGCAGCACCCCGGTCGCGGTATCGAAAGCGATGAAGCGATCCAGGCCCCGCGCCAGCAACACCGTGCCCCCGTCGTTGAGGCAGACGTCGCCGTAACTGCGCCCGTTGCCGTAGACCAGCAGGGGATGGCGCGCCGGCGGCAGCGGCGCGTTGCGGTCGCTGAGGCGCTGGATCGCGGCTGGCGTCGCTCGCGGATAGCGGCCCCAGGATTCCGGAGAGGTAGCTATCATCGGATCCCGACCGTGGCCATCAGGGCGATCCCGGCGGCGCCGATCCCGATGAGGAGACTCACCCGGTCGCGCAGCGCGAACACCACTGGATCATCGTGGACTTGCCCGCGATGGGCCTTGAACCAGAGCCGGCTGATCCAGTACAGCAGCAGCGGGCAGATCAACCAAAGCGCCTCGGGCGTGGCGTACAGCCGCCGCGCCGGTTCGCTGTCGATATAGAGCGCCAACACCAGCACGCCGGCCAGACCGGCGGAGGTCCCCAGGTTCTGCACCAGCGGCAGGTCGGCGACGTGCCAGCCGCGCCCGCTGGCGGTCAGCTCGCCGCGTTCCAGCAGCCCCTGCAACTCGGTATAGCGCTTGACCAGGGCGAGACTCAGGAACAGGAACATGGAGAAGGCGAGCAGCCAGAAGGACGGCAAAATCATCACCGCCGCCGCCCCGGCGAGGACGCGCACGGTGTAGAGCGCGGCGAGGGTTATCACATCCAGAATGGGCATCCGCTTGAGCTGGAAGGAATAGGCGGTGGTCATCAGGACATAGCCCCCGAGGATGGCGGTAAAGAGGGGCGGCAGCCCGCTCAGGCTCAAGGCCGCCGCCGCGACCAGCAACAGCGGGACCAGGATCAGCCCCCACACCAACGGCAAATCCCCTGAAGCGAAGGGTCGGCGGCGTTTCCGCGGATGCCGGCGGTCGGCTGGAAGGTCGAGCAGATCGTTGAGGAGATAGACGGCGGAGGCGGTCAGTCCGAAGACCACGAACGCGAGTCCGGCCGCCAGGAGGCTCGGTCCGTCGGCGACGAGATGCGCCGCCAGGAGCGGCAGGAAGATCAGCACGTTCTTGACCCACTGATGGGGCCGCAAGGCGCGCAAGACCGCCGGCAACCGCCCCGTGGCGGGTGGAAACACCCGTTCGACCTCGGCGACTCGCCGCGCCGCCCGCTCCAGGCGGCGACCGCCGACCACGATGGCCCGCCGCGCCGCTCGCCACACCGGCAGATCGGCGCGCGCGTCGCCCGCGTAGTCGAAACCGCCCCGACCGAACCGGTCGACCAAAATCGCCGCCTTGGCGGCGGCCTTGAGGTTCCGCCCGCCATCGCTCGCCAGCACCTCCGCGAACAGCCCGACGCGCGCCGCCACCGCCTCGGCGATCCGCCGGTCGGCCGCCGTGACCAACACCAGCCGTCGTCCGGCCCGCTGCTCGGCGCGCAGCCAGTCGAGCAACGGTTCGTTCAGCGGCAAAGCGGCTACGTCGGGCAACACTCGATCGGCCACGTACGCCTTGAATCCTCCCCGTCCCTTCAGCAACGCCCGCGCCGCGCCGCCCAACGCGAGGGTCTGCTCGCGCAACAACACGCACAGCGACTCGAACAAGGTATCCGTCCGCAGCAGCGTACCGTCGAGATCGATCGCCAGCACCGGCTCTTTCATGAGTGTTCAGGGCCGTCGTTGGATGCCGATCCCGCGCGGTCGCGGCATCGCGGCGAACGCATGACTTTGGGGGTTCCAGGCAGGGCCTCTAATCCGCGTAAAACCCGCGTTGCTCCCGAGCCATCCGCACCAGCAGATCGGCGGGCGCGAAGCGTTCGCCCAGCCGTTCGCGGTAGTGTTCCAGCCTGGCGACCAGCTCTGGAATGCCCAGCGTGTCGGCATGGCGGAATGGGCCACCGAGGAACGGGGGAAAACCGATGCCGAACACCGCGCCGATATCGCCGTCGCGCGGCCCGCGGATCACGCCCTCGTCCCAGCAGCGCGCCGCTTCGTTGAGCATCGGCAGCACGCAACGCTCGACGATCTCCCGACCGTCCAGCGCCAGATCGCCGCCCACGCCCAGGAGCTTGTAGACGCTTTTATCCACCGGTTTTTCCGCTTTCTTAATCGCCTTATAACGGTAGAAACCCTTCTTGCTCTTGCGTCCGTACCGGCCGTCGGCCAACAACGGGTCGATGATGCCGGCGGGTTTCATCCGCTCGCCGAAAGCCTCGTGCAAAATCGGTCCGACCTTGGAGCCGACATCGATGCCGACCTCGTCCAGCAGGGCGAACGGTCCGACCGGGAAGCCGAACTGCACCAGCGCCCGGTCGATGGCGTCGATCGCCACGCCCTCGCCGAGCAGATAACCGGCCTCGTTCAAATAGGGCGCAAGGATGCGGTTGACGTAAAACCCGGGGCTGTCCTGGACCACGATCACGGTCTTGCCCAGTCGGCGGCCGAAGGCCACGGCGGTCGCCAGCGCGGTCGGGGCGGTGTGTGGGGTAGCGATGATCTCCAGCAAGGGCATTTTCTCGACCGGCGAGAAGTAGTGCATGCCGATGATCTGCTCCGGCCGCTGGGCCATCGCGGCGATTTGGGCGATGGGAATCGACGAGGTGTTGGAGGCGAAGATTGTGGAGGGCGCACAGTGCGCTTCGATCTCCGCGACCATCCGCTGCTTGAGTGCGAGATCCTCGAACACCGCCTCGATCACCAGATCCACATTTTGAAAGCCGGAATAATCCAGGGTCGGCGTGACCCGCCGCCGTTCCTGACCCGCCTCGAACGGCGTGAGCGAGCGCCGTTGCAGGCGTTGCTGGATCAGGCGGTCGATATAAGCCAGGCCGCGATTCAGGCTGGCGGTATCCTGATCCTTGAGCCGCACTGGCGTGCGCGCCCGGTCGGTGGTGACGTAGGCGATGCCGGCGCCCATCAACCCGGCGCCGAGAATGCCGACCTTGTGAACCGGACGCGGCTGGATGCTGGAACCGGCGATGATCGGGTCTTTTTTCAGCGCCGTGGTGGTGAAATGCAGGTTCATCAATTGCCGCGCCTGCAAGGTCATCGCCAGTTCGCCGAACGCCGTGGCTTCCGCCTCCAGTCCTTTCGCGAAGCCATGCCCGGCGCCTATTTCGACGCAATCGATGATCCGCGACGGCGCCGGATAATGCTCCCCGGCCTTGGCCAACGCCTGCTGGCGGGCTTTCTGGAACAGCATCCGCCGGCTTAGCAAATTATTCTCCAGCGCCAGCTTGGTCAGGTTCTTGACCGAGAAGAGTGAACTCTTGCGGTGGGCGGTCGCATGGTCGCTTTGGAGTTGGTGCGCCAGGTCGACGGCGGCGGACAACAGCAGCGTCGCCGGGACCACCTCGTCCAGCAGTCCCATCCGCAGCGCCTTGGCTGCGGTGAGGCGCTTTCCGGTCAGCAGCAGCCCGAGCGCGGCCGGGACGCCGATCAGATGAGGCAGGCGCTGGGTGCCGCCGCTGCCGGGCAGCACGCCCAGCAGCACTTCCGGCAGGCCGAGCAGGGTCTTGGGCTGGTCGGACCCGATGCGCCCGTGGCAGGCCAGCGCCAGCTCCAGCCCTTCGCCCAGACAGGGGCCGTCGATGGCCGCCACCACCGGAACCTTGAAGTGTTCCAACCGGTCGCAGAAGCGCTGGCCGGCGCGGGACAGTTCCGTGGCTTCGGCGATGGTTTGAGAGGCTTGCAGCCGATGAATGTCCACGCCGGCGATAAACGAGCCGGGCTTGCCGCTGATGAGCACCACCCCGCGCAAGTCGGCTTCCCGTTCCAGCCGGTCCAGCAAAGCTTCCGCTTCGCCAGCGAATTCGGCCTTCAGGATATTTTGGGTCTCACCGGGTACGTCGAGGGTGACCACGGCGATGCCGTCTTCGCGCAATGTCACTTGAAAGACGGTCAGGTTGAGTTCATCGGTCATCAGAGTTGTTCCTTGGGCTATGGGCACGGTGATTCACGCGACTTCCAACACCAGCGCCGCACCCAGTCCGCCGGCGCCGGCGGCGGTCGCCAGGCCCAGCCCACCGCCGCGCCGGCGTAGTTCGTTGAGCGCCTGCACGATCATCCTTCCGCCGGTGGCGGCGAACGGGTGACCGTAGGCCAGCGAGCCACCGAGCACGTTGAGTCGGTCCATATCTACTTCGCCGATGGGTTCGTCCCGGCCCAGTTGTGCCCGAGCGAACTCTCGGGACGGCCAGTGCTGGAGCGTGGCCAGGACCTGCGCGGCGAAGGCTTCATGCATATCGATCAGCGTTAAGTCGCTGAGCTGGATGCCCGCTCGCTCCAGAGCGAGGGGCGTGGCGTGAGAGGAACCCAGCAGTCCGGCGGTGAACGGGTCGACTGCGGCGAAGGCGTAGGAACGCAAGACGCCCAGCGGTTCGAGGCCCAGTTGCCGGGCGCGCCGTTCCTTCATCAGGAGCAGCGTCGTGGCGCCGTCGGTCAGCGGGGTGGAACTGGCGGCGGTCACCGTGCCGTGCTTGCGGTCGAACGCCGGATTCAACTCAGTCAATTGTTCGAGGGTGTAGTCGCCGCGGATATTGTTGTCGCGTTCGAAACACTCTTGAAAGGGCGGCGCGAAGACCTGCATCACCTCATTGTCCAATTTACCGCCGTCCCAGGCCTGTTGGGCCAACTGGTGCGAGCGCAGGGTGAAGCGATCCTGCGCGTCGCGGTCGATGCCGTACGCTTTGGCCATCTGTTCGGCGATCTCGCCCATGCTCAGATGGGTGGAGTAATCCTTAAGAACCGGAGAGATCGGAGCCAGATCGGCCGGACGGATGCTCTTGAACAGCCCCAGCCGTTCGCTTAAAGACTTGGCTCTGGTGGTATGGATCAGCGTCCGCGCCAGCTTTTTCGAGGTTTGGATCGGCAACACCGAGGTGGAGTCCGCGCCCCCGGCCAGACCGATCTCGATGTCCCCCAGCAGGATGGCCTGCGCGATGTCCACGACCGACTGGAAGCTGGTGGCGCAGGCGCGGGTGACCGTGTAGGCGTCGGTGCGCGGATTGAGGCCGGCGCCGAGCATGACCTCGCGGGCCATGTTGGGCGCTTCGGGGATCAGGCCGACGCAGCCGTAGACCATGCGCTCGATCAGCAGGGGGTCGAGGTCGATCCGACCGAGCAGTTCGTTGGTGACCAGGATGCCGAGATCGACGGCGTTTAGATCCTGGTAGGCGGTCAGTTGTCGGGCGAACGGGGTGCGCAGGCCGGCAACGATGGCGACGCGCTCGCCGGGAGGGGTCATGGGGTTATCGGGGGTCACGGGGTTCTCCTCGGAATCCAGCATCCGGCGCGAGGGCCGGAACGATCGCGCGCTCGATA
>DAIRDI010000172.1:0-6755 GCA_036796235.1 Candidatus Competibacteraceae bacterium
GATTCAGGATCGCGCCCGGCTGTTCGGCGCGATCTGGGGCGGGATCGAGGCGTTCGGCCAACTCTACATCCGGCTCTATACCGGCTTGCAGGGCCTCAACTTCGCCACCGACGCCAGCGCCGGGCTGGAGGCGCTGCTGCCGCGCGAGCAGAGCATCATCGACGTGCAGACTCTCAAGGGACTGGGAACCGGCGGCGGCGAAACGCTGGTTCTGACCGGGAGCGGCGGCGCGCGAGTGACCCTGCCGCGCAACGAGGTGACGGCGCTGATCGCCGAGCTGCGCATCGTCATCAGCGAACAGCCCTGGGATTTCTTCCAGCACACCGACCTGCTGGATTTCCCCGGCGCGCGTTCCCGCGAGCAGATCAAGGATCTGCCGACCTTTCTGCAAGGCGCCGACGCTCTGCAAAGCCTGTTCCTGCGCGGCAAGGTGGCCTACCTGTTCGAGCGGTACTGCGCCGAGCAGGAACTGACCAGCATGTTGCTGTGCATCGGTCCCAGCAATCAGGAGGTCAAGACCCTGCCGGAGATGGTGTTCGACTGGATCGTGTCCACCCACGGCGCGACCCCGGAACAGCGGTCGCAACAGCCGACCGCGCTGTTTCTGGTGCTGACCAAATTCGACATGGAGTTCGAGGAGAAGGCCGGCGAGCGCTCCCCGGAAAGCCGCTGGATCACCCGGCTGGAAAGCTCGCTGCTCAACTTCTTTGGCAAGCAGCACGACTGGCCGCGCCAGTGGGACACTCAGGGGCCGTTTCGCAACAGCTTCTGGCTGCGCAATCCCCACTTCAAGGCCAAGAACCTCTTCGACTACGACGAGAACGGTCAGGAACTGAACGTCCGACCTGGCGAGCGCAAGCGGATTGAAATGTTCGAGCAGGCGTTTCTGAGGGATGCCGTCGCCAGCGCCCATTTCCAGAATCCCGAACGGGCCTGGGAGGCGGGTTTCGCCCTCAACGACGGCGGCGTCAGCTATCTGGCCGAGAGCCTGCGCCCGTTGTGCAATCCCGAACTCAAGCGCCAGCAACTGGCCGGACAGGTGGCGCGGCTGAGCGAGCAGATGATCGAGCGCATGGCCCATTACTACGTCAGCGACAATCCGGAGCAGGAACTGGAGAAGCGGCGGGCGGCGGCGCGGCAGGTGGCCGGCCGCCTGATCGATTGCGCCGGCGAACAGCGTTTCGGCGAACTGTTGCGCGCCTTGCAGGCCGACAGCGACGAACTGGAAGACATTTATTACCGGATCGAAACCCGGCTGCCGGATGAAAAACAGGCCATCAGCGCCCCGACCATCGGCGCGGTGGTGGACACCGGCAAGATGAAGGCGCTGCTGGGCCTGGGAACGCCGGCGGCGGGCGCGGCTCCCGAAGCGCTCCGCCGGGACGACGCCGCGCTGTTCGCCCGCGAGGCGGTGGCGGAATGGATGCGGGATTTGCACGATCTGAGCGGCAACAAGTCGCTGTGCGACTACTACCGGGTACCGGAAGCCAGCATGGCCGAGTTCGTCAAGGAACTGATCGACGGAGCGCAGCGGCTCAAACTGGAGGACCGGATCGAAACCCTGGTGCGCCAGGTCACCGGCTTCCGCATGAAGTTCGAGCAGATCGTGGCGCTGCCGGCCCGGCTGACCGCCAACCTGCTCAACGGCTACGTCGATTTTCTGGGCTACGATGCGCTGGTGCCGGAGCAGCGGCCGATGCTGGCGCTGGAGAGCGGTCCCCGGCCGGTATTCCCCCCGCGGGCGGCGCCGCGCGGGGGCCCGCAACTGGGGGAACAGCCCTCCACCTACGACCAGGACTACTACACCGACTGGATCTGCTCCTTCCTCGATTTGGTCGAGCGCAACGCCCGGACCCGCGGCGGCGCCGAGGTGGACCTCGCCGCCAATCGCCGGCTGGGCGAACTGCTGGCCCGGCTGCGGCCAGCGATCTGAGTTCCTGACTTCCACCGTTCGTCCCGATCTCTGGAGATCTTATGCCCACGCTTTCGGTTCGAGTTTCGGAGGATTCCGCCCGCCCGCTGGGACACGCCATCGTCACTCTCGACGGCCTGCCGCCCGGTCTGGAAACCTTCGAATTTGCCTTGACCCGCCATGGGTTTACCGCCAGCCACCTCGGCCTGGATGGCTGGCAGGGCGCCGAATGCTGGCTGCAACCCGATGAAGTCTGGTACGCCGGCGACGCCTTGAAGTTCGTGGTCCCCCCCGAACTGGCGTTCCAACTGGAAAACATGCCCTACCGGTTGGCGGTGCGCGGCCAGGGGCTGGCGGGGACCATGACGGTGACCTTCGCCTGGCCGTTGGAACTGGAGCTGGAGGAGGGCAGCGCCAGCGGCGAGCGCCGGGTGGTTGGCGGTACGCGGGTCGAATCCGGTCCGAAACTTCGCCCGGCGGGCGAGCCGCCTCCGTTGCCGGAGGTGGGTGGGGTGGTCGTGGACATTCCGGACGTGCTGATTCCCGAGATCGGGTCTGACCTGGAGCCGATCGACGAGCGCTTGCCGACCCGGGTGATGCCGCCTCAAACCGGTAATTCCAAACCGGCTGGCGAAGACCAGAAGACTCCCCCGACCGTACAGTCGGACCCGAGATCTTCCGTCGTACCAGGCTCCACGGTTTCTCCAGGTCCGGATTCTACCCATGAAATGTCGGGAAGCGTGGTCCCGCCGGTTCGACCTGATCGCGAGACAGCGGCGGAGGCCGCTGTCCCGGCGCCGCCACGGCCGGAACCGGTTCGGGAGGAACCTACCCGCGTCCTGTCGCCTCAACCGGAGCCGGGATCGGAAGCGCGGCCCGCCGAAGGGGCTGGCGCGGCTGGCCAACGGCGGCGGTGGGTGTCAGGACTGCTGGCTGGATTGTTGGTGTTGGCGGTGCTGGCGGCAGGGTGGTGGTGGTTCGGCCACCGCGCCAGTCAAACGCCTCCGGTCGCTCCCGTGCCTTCAGCCGTTCCGAGCGGCCACATTGCGCCCGCACCGGTGCCTGCGCCCGAGCCGGTCGTGCCGATTCGGCCGGAGCCGCCGGTTCCTCAGCCGGTCGCGCCCGCCCCCAAACCGGTGGAACCGGTTCGGCCGGTCGCGCCCGCCCCCAAACCGGTGGAACCGGTTCGGCCGGTCGCGCCCGAACCGGCGATCCCGTCGGTACGGCCGGATTCGGACCGCAGTCTGGAGGAGGAGCTGAAGTCGGAATTCGACCCGACCTTGCAGGAATTGGAGAAAAGGCTGCGTGGCGAGAAGTCCCGCTGACCGCATGAGTACGTGGCGCGGACGAGGCAAATTCATTAGTGATCCATCGCTGGGAGCATTGTCATGAATCGTTTGCTGATCGGTAGTTTGGTTTTGCTGTTCGGACTGTGTGGCTTGGCGCCAGCCGTGGCCGACGACTCAAAACAGATCGGCATGGTGACCGGTTCCAGGACCGGCACCTATATTCAGTTCGGCAACGACATCGCCGGAGTCGCCAAAACGGTGGGGCTGGACATCCTGGTCAAGGATTCCCAGGGCTCGATCGACAACATCAGACGCATCAACAGCAAGGAAAACGCCACCTTCGGCATCGTGCAGTCCGACGTGCTGGGGTTCCTGAGCCGCTCGGAGAGCCCGGAGACGCGCCAGGTCGCCAGCCGGCTGCGGCTGATCTTCCCGTTCTACAACGAGGAGGTCCACCTGTTCGCCAGCAAGTCGGTCCAGACGTTCGACGACCTGCGGGGCAAGCGGGTGGTCGTGGGCGAGCAGGGCAGCGGCAACTGGCTGACCGCGACGAACCTGTTGCAGCTCACCGGGGTAAAGCCGGTCGAAACGATCAATCTTCCGCCGCTCCAGGGGGTGACCGCCGTGCTCAAGGGCGAGGCCGACGCCATGTTCTACGTCGCCGGCAAGCCGGTCAGCCTGTTCACCAAGGTCGGCAACCTGATCAGCAAACCCGAATTCGCCGCGATGCTGGCGAACGTCCATTTCGTGCCGCTGGACGATCCCCGGATGCTGCGCGAATACCAGCCGGCCCGGATCGGCGCGGCGGATTATGACTGGCTACCGGGCGATGTGCCGACGATTGCGGTGAAAGCGGTGCTGATGAGCTTCGATTTCTCCGGCAAACAGAGTCCCTATTTCATCCAGCGCTGCCAGCAACTCGCCAAGCTGGGCCAGGCGATCCGCGCCAATATCAGCCAACTCCAGCAAACCGGCCATCCCAAATGGAAGGAAGTCAACCTCGATGAGAAGGTGGCTCTGTGGCCGCTGGATAGTTGCTCGCACGGCAGCGTCAAGGGTGGTGACTCGGACGTGGATCTGACCCGCGAGCTGGAGAAATTGCTGCTGAATCATTATCTGTGGCCGCGCTATTCGATCCCGGCGGTTTGAATGGCGGGCGAGGAGGGACGAACGGGTACTTGATCTGGTGCGGCGACGGGATAGCAAACAACACGGGGCGCGGCAGGCATGATGGAGCAGATTCTCCTGAGCAGTAGTTCCTTCGATGGCGTGCGGGAGACCGGCGGGTTCGGCCAGCCGTTGCACGCCCTGTACCCACAAATCCGGGCGGTGCTGGCCAGCGAGCTGGAGCCGGACGCGGCATGGCTGCTGGCCGAACCGGTGGTCTCCCGCGCCAACAATCGCATCGACTGGTACACCGAAGGTGATGCCGACCGCCCGCCGGTGGCGTTGAGCGAGTTGGCGGAAGAGCAGCGCCGGCCGATTCTCGCCCGGGTCGACGAGTTGCTCGACCGCGGGCGGGAACTCGCGGAACGCTACGCCGGCTCCGGCGATCTCCGCCGCGCGCAACTGGGCGCGATTCTCAAAGCGGTGCTGAACGCGCCGGCCGAAACAGAGGTGTTTCTGGTGGAGGGTCGGCCGGTGATCACCGGCTGGGGTTTTTCGCCGGACCGGCCCTGGGAGATGCTGGAAGAGCCGGTTAGTGGCCCGGTGGTCCCACCGCCGATTCCGGCCCAGCCACCGCGCGACGTGGTGGTTCCGGAGATTCCCATGCCCGAACTGACGACCGCCCCGCCGGAATCGACGACGGCGGTTGAATTACCGCCGACTCTCGAATCCGCGCCGGAACCTGTAACGCTGGAGCCGTCGCCCGAACTGTTGCCGGAACCTGCTTCAGTCGCGGTTGGCGACGCACCGGCGCTGGATTCATCCCCCATTCTTCCTCACCCCTCACGCAGTGATGCTTCACCCGCGCCGCTGGAGTCCGAGCCCGCTTCATCGCTGCGCTATGTGGTGGTCGGCTCCCGGTATTTCTGGAGCGTGGCGGCGCTTGCTGTCCTGCTGGTGATCATGGCGGCCGTCTGGGTCGCGATGGAAAACTCCTCATCCTATCCGTCAACGAGTGAAACGACGCGGTCGCCGGTCTCGGATGCCGAACTGGATCGCGCCTTGGCCGAGGCGCAACGTGTCGAGGCGGAATTGCAGGCCCGGTTTGAAAAGTTGCTGGTGCAACTCGCCGAACGGCGCGGCCAATGTTCGTTGCCCGCCCCGGATTCGGCGGCGGCCGGTTCCGCTCGTATCCACCCCCCGGTTGTTGTTCCTGGCGACAAAGCCGGTTCTGCATGGGTGGAACCAGAGCGCGCCACTCCACGGCTGGGGCGAGAACTTGAAGAGGCCCTGACGGATCGGGAGCCGGTGGCCGTGTCGCGAGCGCAACCACCGATCGAACCGCCGGTCAGGATTAAACCCTCTGTCAGAGCCGAACCGCCGGTCAGGACCGAACCCTCTGTCAAAACCGAACCGCCGGTCAGGACCCAACAGCCGGTCAGAACCGAACCGCCGGTCAAGGCTGAGCCGACTCCCGAGGAGCGGCGGGAATTCGCCAGCCGCCTGTCGGCCGCCGGCGCGGCGACCGGTGAGATCACCGCAACCCTGCTGTGGAACGGCCATGGCGACCTCGATCTGGTGGTCCGCTGCCCGTCCGGCCGGCAACTGGACTACCGCCATCCGGCCGAATGCGGCGGCACCCTGGATGTGGACGCGAACGCCTCCCGTGCCAATATCAGCGACCGTCCGGTGGAAAACGTCTTCTGGCGGGCCGGCAAGGCGGCGCCCGGCGCCTATGAAATTGCGGTCCGCTATGCCCCGCGCAAGGACGAGGAGGCTCCCCGGGAGACGCCGTTCCAGGTGCGGCTGGTTCGGAACGGCCAGGAATCGGTGTTCAAGGGCAAGATCCGGCCCAACGCCCTGGCGCCGGTCACGACCTTTACGGTGGAGCGTTGAGGATATAAACCCATGAATGATCGGGAACAGGCTCAATTCACGGTTTACGCCGCCGAGGCGGCGATTCCCCGCTACCAGAGAGCCGGGGTCTGGGGCCTGGCGGCGCTGGCGATCCTGGTATGCGGCATTGTTGTTGGCTGGTTGTTCGGCCGCGCCGGCTCCCTTCACTGGGAGCGCGAGCAGCCAACGGCCCATGCGCCGCTGGTCGATGGCGCGGCACTGCTGGCCCGGCGGGAAGCGGCCAACGCCCGACTGCGCGAGCGCATCGCCGGTCTGGAGCAGGCCCTGGGGGGAGACGCCTGCGCCCCAGCGGCGTTGGAAGCACTCATCCAGAAGTAACCGTTTACTCCCTTCTCCCGTGGGTGGATGAGTTGTAGGGCAGGTTAGGGCGCCAGCCCGTAACCCGCCTTCGGAATGTGTCAATCATTTTGAGACACCGACTTGCGAAAATTAGTGTAGTTCAGGACTGTCGTTGGTCGGCGTATTCTCCTGTTGAGTTGGCCCAGGGCGGCGGCAACGGCCTCATCGCGCTGACGGCGCCAGCCGGTCAG
>DAIRDI010000173.1:0-6673 GCA_036796235.1 Candidatus Competibacteraceae bacterium
GTCCATGCCGATGCCGCTGTCCTCGATGCGCAGTCGCCGAGGGGTGATGGTGATGCTGATCCGCCCGGCGTCGGTATAGCAAAGCGCGTTGCGCAACAGATTGCGAATCACTGCGGACAGGGCCGGTTCGGGTCCGGCGACCAGCAAGCGACATTCGGCATCGATTTGAATCTCGACCGGCTTGCGCGCGACGAGCGGGCGGAGATTTTCCAGTTCGGCGGCGACCACGTCATTGATGCAGACCCAGGCGCCGGGCAGGCCCTGGTCCGTCTCGCGCGCCAGGAGCAGGAAGGCGTTGACCAATTCCTCCATTTCATCGGACGAGCGCCGGATGCGGATGATGCTGGCCCGCGCGTCGGCGGGGAGATCCTCGCGCTCGAGCAAAAGGTCCGTGGCGACCCGCAGCACGGTGAGCGGGGTTCTGAGTTCGTGGCTGGCATCGCGGGTGAAGGTCCGTTCGCGCTCGATGAACGCTTCGAGGCGGTCGGCGAGGCCGGTGAGCGCCGCCGCCAGCGCCCGGACCTCCTCATCCGCGTCGGGCGGCAGGCGGCTGGGGTCGAAGCGTTGGACGACCGGAGCCTGTGGGTCGAGGCGGTTGACCTCGCGCGCCAGCCAGATCACCGGAGAGATGGCCCGCTGTGAAGCCCGAAAGGCCAGCCAGACCGATAGATAGAGTACGAGCAGAACGACGATCAGCGGCGCCAGACCGAAGTAGGTGGCGAGTTCGTTCACGCGCTCGCTGTCGAACAGGAGGTACAACCGCCGGTCGTTCCGGGTGGTGATGTAAACCGTGGTGAGGCCGGCCTGACTGGGAACCGAGTGAAAGCCATCACTCCGACCGCGCAGGTTTTCGGGCAAGGCGCGATCGTCGTCGACCGGGGCCAGAAAACCGCTGAGATTGCGCGTATCGGGCAAGGGAAAGGCGGGGTCTACCGCGTGCCGTTCCCAGAAATAGTCGGCTTCCATGCGCAGGGCCTCGGTCACCAGCACCTGCTTGATGACCGCCGCCGCCAGCAGCACGCTGACCACCGCCGCAACGCTGATCGCCGCCGCCTGCAACAGAAACGTTCGGCTGATCCGCCGTTTGAGCGTCTCCTTAGGTTTCATCGGGATCCGCGAGCCGGTATCCAGCCCCGTGCAGGGTATGCAGCAGCGGCTTCTCGAAGGGCTTGTCGACGATCTTCCGCAGGGTGTAAAGATGGCTGCGCAGCGTATCGCTGTCCGGCAGTTCGTCGCCCCAGACTTCCCGTTCCAAGTCGCGCCGCTGGACGACGCGCGGCGAAGCCCGCATCAGCACCGTCAGCATTTTCAACGCCGTCGGCGTCAGGTTGAGCTTCTTGCCATCGCGTTGCGCCTGGAGGGTGCCGGTGTCGAGGGTCAGATCGGCCACGCGCAGCA
Source organism: Candidatus Competibacteraceae bacterium (assembly GCA_036796235.1). Lineage (GTDB taxonomy): Bacteria > Pseudomonadota > Gammaproteobacteria > Competibacterales > Competibacteraceae > REEE01. The sequence continues at coordinate 1,399 of DAIRDI010000173.1, forward strand.
CTTCGGCGGCGACGTTGCCGCGGCGGCGGCGCACCAGGGCCTGGACGCGCGCCGCCAGTTCGCGGATGTCAAAGGGCTTCACCAGGTAGTCGTCAGCGCCGGTCTCGAAGCCGGTGATCTTGTCCTGTTGGGTGTCGCGCGCCGTCAGCATCAGCAGTGGCGTGTCCCGCCGGGCCTCCTGGCGCAGCTTGCGACAGAGCGACAAACCATCCAGGCCCGGCAACATCAGATCGAGTACGATGGCGTCGTAGTCGTTGACCACCGCGAGGTGCAGGCCGGTGACGCCGTCGGCCGCGTAGTCGAGTTCGTAGCCGCGAGCCTCGAGATACGCACCCACCATCTCGGCGATGTCGCGATGATCCTCGATCAACAACACACGGGCATGTTGGGGTGGGGACGTCATGGTTGCGGGCCGTCAATGTTGCGCGTGAGTATGGAGGTTGGCTTTGTCAGTTTAACTCAGGATGCGACATGGGCGTCGATCGCCGTCGCGTCGCCAGCATTGGCCCGACGACTCCCGACCGTTCCACGCGCCTGAAGATCGACGGCCCCATCAACGATGACATAGGGGCGACGGCAACCGGAATTTAACTTCGCCACAGAGTGCAACGGCGAACTCCTTGAAGCCGGAGCGCGTCCTATTTCTAAATTCCTTGTGGCGGTCAAGAGCCTCGAAGTTAAAGGATGAAGTATGAAGCATGAAGGAGCAAAATTTCGCTGCTCGAAGTTCCGCCCCTAGTCCTTGTCGATTTGCCATATGGTGGAACTTGCTGGAGTAATTAGATGGTCCATGCATTCAGAATCCATTGTGTATCGTTCGCGATTTTTTCGATATTGGGGTTGTCCGGCATCGCTGTTTCCGAGGGGAGCGCTGTTTCCGTCGGCGGCGCGTCACCGCCGCCAATGCGGGTGATGGAAGAAACCCACCGACCTCCGGAAAAGCAGTTGAAGCAGGATGACTCCGTGACGCCTATCCCTTTCCAGATTGTATTGGATGCGGTATCGGCCATCGAAAAAAGTGCGCTATCGACCCGGAGAAAAGATGAACCTTTGAAAATCGGTTTTGGGCGCGAGCTGCCGCAATCCTATCAAGGAGACCTGCACCCATGGCTGTCGTGGCGGGAGTTACCGCGGCATGATCGCGTCGCGACGTTTTCGATCGCCTCGCCGGAGGCAAAGGCGCTGCGCGTGGCGATAAGACTGGATCGGCTACCCGAAGGGGTGGAGGTGCGGTTCTTCGGCGCCAACGACGAGCAAGTCCATGGCCCGTTTACCGTGAAGTCGCATCGCGCGGGACTCCACGGCGAACACGCTCTTCAAAAATCCGCGCAATCATCGACGGATGCGCTGTTTTGGTCGCCGGTGATTGAGGGAGAGACCGCGGGCGTCGAGATTTACGTCCCCGCCGAGGTGAAGCATGACTTTTCCATCGAGGCGCCCCAGATCCAGCATCTGGTTTACTCGGTGCAGAATCCCGACGACAAGGCGCTTCAGGACATTGAGCGGTCGGGCGCCTGCAACATCGATGTCAAGTGTCGGACGACGACCCCGAACGATTTGAGCGGCGCGGTCGCCAAGATCATCTTTACCGATGGTCGGAGCACTTTCCTTTGCACCGGGACCCTGCTCAACGATCAGATCCATTCCCGGACCCCGTATTTCATGACCGCGAACCACTGTTTGTCCACTCAGTCCGTTGCCAGCACTATCAACAGCTATTGGTTTTTCGAACGCGCGACTTGCGGGGGAAGCAATCCGACCGCCGTGACGCAGTTTTCCGGCGGCGCGACCTTGCTCGCCACGGGTACGAACACGGATTTCACCTTCCTGCAACTCCGGGATTCGCAAATCAGCTCGTTGCCTGGCATACACTTTGCTGGCTGGACCACCGCCGATCCAACCGGCCGCACGGTGATCGGTCTGCACCATCCTGGGGGGGGGCTAAAAAAATGGAGTCAAGGGACGGCTAAAGGTTTTGACGATTTTGAACGGTATCCCGGTCCGGTAACCGGAACGGGCAACTATATTCGCACCACTTGGTCGCAGGGCATTACCGAGGAAGGAAGCAGCGGTTCGGGTCTCTTCGCGGTCACCGGCGAGCAGGGTGGCCAACAGCTCTTTGTGGGAAATTTGTTTGGAGGGTCTTCAGCTTGCGCAAACCCATCCTCTCCCGATTGGTACGGCCGTTTCGATCTGACCTATCCCTCGATCAGCCGATGGTTGGCGGCGGCGGCTCCTCAAGCACGATTGGAAAGTCCTGAGCCGGGCTCGTTCGAAAGCGGCATCGGGTTGATCCGAGGCTGGGTGTGCGACGCCGGGAATGTGGAGATCCAGATCAACGACCGGCCGCGGCAGCGGGTGGCTTACGGGTCCCGCCGGGCCGATACCATTGAGGTCTGCGGCAACGCCGACAACGGTTTCGGCTTCACCGTCAACTGGAATAATTTGGGCGATGGCGTTCACTCCGTGAAAGCCTTCGCCGATGGCGTGGAGTTCGCCCAGGCTCAATTCACCGTGACCACCTTGGGGGTCGATTTCTTGCGGGGCTTCACCGGCGAATATATTTTGCCGAACTTCCCACAAACGGGCCGCAACGCTATCGTGCGCTGGTCGGAACCCCACCAGAACTTTGTGATCGCGAGCGCCACCCGGAATTCGGCCGGCGCTCCGTTGGGCGGAGTCGCGCCGCTGGCCGCCGGGGGCCGCGCCAACTTGGAGAGTCCCGCTCCCGGTTCGTTTGAAAGCGGCCTCGGATTGATCCGGGGCTGGGCGTGCGACGCCCGGAGCGTGGAGATTCAGATCAACGACGGCGCGCGGCAACCGGTGGCTTACGGAACCCGCCGGGCCGACACGATTGGAGTCTGCGGCCACGCCAATACCGGGTTTGGCTACACGGTCAACTGGAACAACGTGGGCGACGGCGCCCACACCGTGCGGGCCTTTATCGATGGCGTGGAATTCGCCCAGGCCCGGTTCACCGTGACCACGCTGGGCGCCGATTTCTTGCGGGGCGCCAGCGGCGGATACCTTCTGTCCAATTTTCCCCAAGCGGGTCGCAACATCAACGTGCGCTGGTCGGGACCCCATCAGAATTTTGTGATTGTGGGTTTTCAATAGCCGAACATCCGCCGATTGCTCAACCAGTTCCGGACTATATTTTGCCAAGAGCCAGTACACCATGAAGTTCGTGCTCGACGGCTTGCAGGCGAGTTTTCCAGGACTTGTGGGCTAATCTTTCAGACTTTCTCGACGTACACCGCGTTTCCAACCATGAACCTGCTCAGTTTGCGCGATCTCACCAAAACCTTCGGCGGTCTGACCGCCGTCAACCATGTTTCCTTCGCGGTGGACGAGGGGACGGTGGTGGGTCTGATCGGTCCCAACGGCGCGGGGAAGACCACGGTGTTTAATTTGATCACCGGCAACTACCGGCCCGACCAAGGGCATATCACCTTCGCCGACCGGCCCCTGGTCGGGTTGCGCACCCACCGCATCATCATGCTCGGTATCGCCCGCACCTTTCAGAACATCCGGCTGTTCCAGAAACTGACCGCGCTGGAGAACGTGCTGGCGGGTTGTCATTACCGGATGCGCGGCGGGATCGTCGCGGCGATGTTGCGCTGGCCGAGCCAGCGGCGCGAAGAGAAACTGGCCAGCGCGGCGGCGCTGCGGGAGCTGGACTTCGTCGGTTTGAGCGAACAGGCGCTCGCGCTGGCGAAAAATCTGTCCTACGGCGACCAGCGGCGGCTGGAAATCGCCCGAGCGCTGGCAACCCAGCCCCGTCTGTTGATTCTGGACGAGCCGGCCGGCGGCATGAACGAGCAGGAAACCGAAGCCCTGATCGGACTGATCGGGCAAATCCGGGCGCGTGGCGTCACCATTCTGCTGATCGAGCACGATATGCGGCTGGTGATGCGGGCCTGTGAGAAGTTAGTGGTGCTGGAATACGGCGGCAAGATTGCCGAGGGAACGCCGGAGCAGGTGCGGCGCGATCCAAAGGTGATCGAAGCCTATCTGGGCACGGACGATGAGGGATAGGAGTCAACCTGATGTTGTCGCAGATTGCAGTCTTCACTCAGAAGGTCCGCGAACACATGGACCCGCCGAGAGTGGTCGTGGCCGCGACGGTTTCCTGTTTCGAGGTGGTCCAGTGCCTGCGTGAAACCCAAGCCTCGGCGGCGATCATCGTCGATGCCGCGCTGGAGCCATTGGGGATCCTGACCGAGCGGGACGTCAGCCGCCGAATCGCTTTTCAGGTCGGTCCCGACACGCCGGTGCGGCAGGTCATGAGCGCGCCCGTGTCCACGGTGCAGGCCCAGGACTTTCTGCATCATGCCGTGGCCTGGATGCGGCGGGACGGTATCCGCCACCTGCCCGTGGTCGACGATCGGCGCGTGGTCGGCCTGTTGGAACTGGATGATGTTCTCGCTCGGCTGTCCGGGCAGGCGGTGGCGCAAATCGATCGGCTCAGCCACCAGGCGGAGCCCGAGACCCTGCGCGCGGCCAAGCGCAACCAGGAACGAATCGCCATCGAACTGTTGGCCGACGCGGTGCCGGCGGCGGATGTCCAGCAGTTGCTCAGCCGCCTCAATCACCAGATCTACCAGGACGCCGTCGCGCATTGCCTGCGGCGGATGGAACAGGAAGGGCAGGGATCGCCGCCGGTCGCGTTCGAGGTGCTGGTCATGGGTTCCAGCGGTCGCGGGGAGAGTTCGCTGTGGCCGGATCAGGATAATGGGTTGATCCTGGAAGACTATCCCGACAGCGAACACGACCGGATCGATGCCTGGTTCATCGCCTTCAGCGAGCGTTTGACCCTTACCCTGGACACTGTCGGTTTCGACTACTGTAACGGTTATGTCATGGCCACCAACCCGCTGTGGCGCAAGACCTTGAGTCAGTGGCGGGCGCAAGTCAGCGGTTGGATTCGCAAGAGCGAGGGGCTGGCGCTCCGACTGTCCGACATCCTGTTCGATTTTGTCTGCGTGTATGGCGATGGCCGGCTGAGTCGGGCGTTGCGCGAGCACGTCACCCGCGAGGCGGCCCGGCCGGTCTTTCTCCGCGAACTGTTCAAGGTCGATGAGGAGCATGAAGTCCCGCTCGCGCCATTTGGGATTTTTCTTACCGAGCGGCGGCACGGACCGAATCGGGGCAAACTCAATCTCAAGATCACTGGCACGCTGCCACTGGTCGGGGCGATCCGCATTCTGGCCTTGAAGTACGGCGTACCCGCGACCGGTACGCTCGAGCGAATTGCCGCGCTGTACGAGCGCGG
>DAIRDI010000174.1:0-6656 GCA_036796235.1 Candidatus Competibacteraceae bacterium
GTACAGGATGTCTTCGTAGTCGGCGATCATGGCAGCTCCTTGGTGGGTTGAAAATCTTAGGAAACAGCTTTCTTGTTTTCTCTATTCCCCAGCGGACGCGAACCGGGCGATCTCGGTTTCGGAAAATCCCCAGTCCGTCAGCCAGTCGTTCGCGGAAGCGGCGGGCGAGCCCGGCGGACTCTGAATCGCGGCCGGGGTGCGGCTGAAGCGCGGCGCGGGGGCGGGTTGCAGCAAGCCCTCGAACTCGACAAAGGTTTGCCGGGCCTGGTTGTGCGGGTGGGCGGGCGCTTCGCTCAGGCCGAGCACCGGCGTGACGCAGGCGTCGCTGCCGTCGAACAGCGCGCACCACTCGTCGCGGGTTTTGGTGCGCAGCGCCGAGCGCAGCCGCTCCTTCATGGCCGGCCAGGATTTCGGATGCCATTGCCGCTGGGGATCGGGATCGGCGACGCCGCAGCCTTCGAGCAGAATTTGGTAAAAATGCGGTTCGATGGGACCCACCGCCAGCCATTTGCCGTCGGCGCATTGATAGGTGTCGTAAAAATGCGCGCCGCCATCGAGAAAGTTGCTCTCCCGCTGGTCGGTCCAGAAGCCCATCGCCTTCAGACTGTAGATGGCCGCCATCAGCAGGGCGGAGCCGTCGCTCATCGCCGCGTCCACCACCTGCCCCTGACCCGAGTTCCGGGCTTCGAGCACGCCGGCCAGCAGGCCGACGATCAGAAACATGGCCCCGCCGCCGTAGTCCGCGATCAGATTCAAGGGCGGCGTCGGCCCGCCGTCCGCGCGGCCGATGGCGTGCAGCGCGCCGGACAGGGCCAGATAATTGATGTCGTGGCCGGCGGTATGCGCGAGCGGCCCGGTCTGGCCCCAACCGGTCATGCGGCCGTACACCAGTCGCGGGTTCCGCGCCAGGCAGACTTCCGGCCCCAGGCCCAGCCGCTCCATGACGCCGGGCCGAAAGCCCTCGATCGATGCATCGGCGTTTTCAATCAGGCGCAGCGCCGTCGCCACGCCGGCGGCGGCTTTCAGATCGAGCCGGATGAGGCGTCGCCCCCGGTCGGGGATGTTCTTTTCCCGCGCGAACAGGTTGGCCTCCGGGGCGGTCGCCTCGCGGTTGATTTGCACGACCTCCGCGCCCAGGTCGGACAGCACCATGCCGGAAAAGGGCACCGGACCGAGTCCGGCGAATTCGACGACCTTGATGCCCGTTAAGGGTCCCATCGATAATCTCCTCACGATCGGTCGGCCGTCACCGCCCGACCGATCACCAAACGTTGAATGTCGGACGCGCCTTCGTAGATCTGGGTCACCCGGACGTCTCGATAGATGCGTTCCACGGGAAAATCGGCGCTGTAGCCGTAGCCGCCGTGAATCTGGATGGCGTCCGAGCAAACCCGTTCCGCCATTTCGGAAGCGAACAGCTTGGCCATCGACGCTTCCTTCAGGCAGGGCCGGCCGGCGTCCCGCAGGCTGGCGGCGTGCCAGATCATCTGCCGGGCGACCTCGATTTGGGTCGCCATGTCGGCCAGGCGAAACAGCACCGCCTGATGCTGGACGAGGGGCGCGCCGAACGCCTCTCGGTCCCGGGCGTAGTTCACGGCCGCCTCGAAGGCGGCCCGGGCCATGCCCACCGCCTGGGCGCCGATGGCGATCCGGCCGGCTTCCAGATTCGACAGGGCGATCTTGTAGCCTTCCCCCTCCCGACCGAGCAGATTTTCGCCCGGCGCCCGGCAATTCTCCAAGAGAATCTGCGCCGTATCGGAGGCGTGCTGCCCCATTTTCTCCTCCAGCCGGGCCACGATGTACCCCGGCGTGTCGGTCGGAACCAGGAAGCAGGAGATGCCTTTCTTGCCGGCGGCGGGATCGGTCACGGCGAAGACGATGGCGAGATCGCCTTCCTTGCCGGTGGTGATGAACTGCTTGACCCCATTCAGCACCCAGGCGTCGCCGTCCCGCCGCGCCGTGGCGCGGATGGCGGCGGCGTCGGACCCGGTGTGCGGTTCGGTGAGGCAGAAACACCCCAGCCATTCCCCCCGCGCCAGCCGGGTGAGGTAGCGCTCCTTCTGGGAGTCGGCGCCGTAGTTCAGGATAATCCCGCAGGCGAGGGAGTTTTGCACGCAAACGACGGTGGAGGTGGCCCCGTGGCCGGCGGCGATCTCTTCGATGGCCAGCACCATCGACAGATAATCCAGGCCAGCGCCGCCCCAGCGTTCCGGCGCCACCATGCCCATGACTCCCAAGTCGGCCAGTTCGGTCAGGGCCTCGCGGGGGAACGTCCGGGTGCGTTCCCATTCGGCGGCGTTGGGCGCCAACCGCTCCCGCGCGAACTGCCGCAGGGTGTCGCGGATCATTTCCTGTTCCTGGGTGAGAATCATGCGTCCGTCCTTCTGCGAAGGTGAAACCTATTTCGCGCCCATGCGGATCGCGCCATCGAGGCGGATGACCTCACCGTTGAGGTAGGTATTTTCCATGATATGGCGCACCAGGCTGGCGAACTCGGCCGGCCGGCCGAGACGGGAGGGAAACGGGACCATGTTGCCGAGCGAATCCCGGACCTCCTGCGGCATATCCAGCAACATGGGGGTTTCCATGACGCCGGGCGCAACGGTCATCACCCGGATGCCGTGGCGGCTGAGTTCCCGGGCGATCGGCAGGGTCATCGCCACCACGCCGCCCTTGGACGCCGCGTAGGCGGCCTGGCCGATCTGGGCCTCGAAGGCGGCCACCGACGCGGTGTTGACGATCACGCCGCGCTCGCCGTCTTCGTTCGGCGCGTTGCGCGCCATCGCGGCGGCGGCGTGGCGCGTCATGTTGAACGCGCCGATCAGATTGATTTGCACCACTCTGGCGAACGCAGCCAGCCCCGGCGGTTCGCCCTTGCCCAGAACCTTTTCCGCCGGGGCGACGCCGGCGCAGGCGACCAGGCCGTGCAGGGCGCCGAACGCGCGGGTGGTCGCGTCGACCGCCGCCCGACCGCTCGCCTCGTCGGCCACGTCGGTAACGACGAACCGGGCGGCCGGGCCGAGTTCGGCGACGAGCGCCTCGCCGGCCTCGCGGTTCAAATCGGCGATGGCTGTCTGGCCGCCGGCGGCGACCAGCATTCGCGCGGCAGCCGCGCCGAGACCGGAAGCGCCGCCGGTTACGAGGAAAACGTGGTTATCGATCTGCATGGCCGTACCCGCCGGATGTGTTGGTTTTTTCGCTAGCGTCGCGGTAAGTCTAGAAAGCGTTTGGACGCCCCTCCATGCGAAAATCGGTCAATTGCTGTGGAGTTTTTTGCCAATGACGCCACCGAGGGGTTGGGAGAACGCCGTGAACAAAGATACGGTATCGATCTGTTTTGTTAAGGAAGCTCTCCATGGCGCATCCCAACGCGGTCTGGATGTTGGCGCCATGCTGCGCGGCGCCGGAATCCCGCCGGATTTGCTTCACCTGCCCGATGCCCGGGTATCGGCGGCGCACTATGGCGTCCTGTGGCACATCCTGGCGCGCGCCCTGGACGACGAATTGTTCGGGCTCGACAGCCATCCCATGCGGCATGGAAGCTTCAAATTGCTGTGCTTTGCGGTGCTCGATGCCGGAAAGCTGGAAAAAGCGCTCCGACGCGCGCTCGATTTCCTGGCGCTGGTGTTGGACGACACCCGAGGTCGGCTGGGGGTTGAAGGTTCGCAGGGTTCCATCATCCTGACCTGTCCGCGGCGAGTCCCCCGGTTGTTCGCGCATGGCGCCCTGTTGATGATTCTGCACGGTCTGATGTGCTGGTTGACCAACCGGCGTCTGCCCATCCTGAGCACGTCTTTCCTGCAACCCAGCCCCGATCACGCCGACGAATATCGATTGCTGTTCGGTCCCGAAACCCGCTTCGGCGCATCCGCCACCACCCTGATCTTCGCGGCTGAACACCTGGCTCTGCCCGTTCGCCGCAACGAGGCCGCCCTGCGTGAATTTCTCCGCCATGCCCCGGCCAACTTCCTGGTCAAGTACCGCAACTCCCACAGTCTTTATGCGCGCATCCGCAAACGCTTGCAGCACGACCCCGCGCCAGAATGGCCCGACTTCGAGGCCGTTGCCCGGGAGCTGCATATGTCGCCCTCGACGCTAAGGCGCAAACTGGAGAGCGAAGGGCAAACGTTCATGGCGATCAAGGATTCGCTGCGCCGGGACATGGCCATCGAACAGTTGTGCCACTCCCAACACGCTATTCTGGATATTGCCCTGGAACTGGGATTTTCGAACACTAGCGCTTTCTATCGGGCTTTCAAGGCGTGGACCGGGACTCTTCCCGGAAAATATCGCGAGGACAACAAGCGGCTGGCAATACCACCGAGATGTTGCGCGCCGGGAAGCTGATACCGCTCGGCGCGCTCGATCGGGAGAATCTGTTCGCCGATACTGACATCGGGTACGCTGATTCAAGGGTGAAAAAAGACCGAATCCTTGCGTACCCGCGGAGATCCGCTGACCCGGAACGCGCGGGCCCGGATCGCAGAATATCCACAAAGGAAAAAGCGGACATCCCATGACTGCCCAACACTCGGTCGCTGATATCAAGCCGCCGCTCCAACGGAAATCCGATGGCGCCGCCGAGACGGTCGCGGGATTTCTGCCGGACTTCTGCGACAACCGCACGGCCTTCCTGACCGTGCTGATCGTCGAACTGCTGGCCTTCGTACTGGCGCTGGCCAAAAGCCAGAGCCTCGACCGCTTCTGGACCGAACTGGCGCTGGTGTCGCTGTTCGCCCAATGGGTGGCGCTAGCGGCGGCCATGGTCTTGTGTCGCTGCCGACGCTGGCTGGCTGGCCTCCATCCGCCCGCGGTGACCCTGATCGCCTTGGGCATCGTGCAAGCGATCACCCTGCTGGGTTCTCTGCTGGCGTTGTGGCTGGCCGCCGATGCGGATTTTGGTTTCGGCCCGTCAGCCCCGTTGCCTACCCTCTTGGGCAACCAGGCCATCAGCGGTATCATCACCCTGATGGCGCTGCGCTATTTCTATGTGCAGCACCAATGGAAGCAGCACGTCGAAGCCGAGGCGCGCGCCCGGTTCCGATCCCTGCAATCGCGTATCCATCCTCATTTCCTGTTCAATACGCTCAACACCATCGCCGGTCTGATCCGCGCCCGTCCCGACCAAGCCGAACAAGCCGTCCTCGACTTGGCCGACCTGCTACGCTCGGCGCTGGCCAACCAGGAACGCATCACTCTGCGGGACGAGCTGGAACTGACCCGCCGCTATCTGGCCATCGAGCATCTACGCATGGGCGATCGGCTCCAGGCGGATTGGCAACTGGCCGCCGACCTACCGCTCGACACGCCACTGCCGGCCCTGCTGCTGCAACCGCTGGTCGAAAACGCCATCCACCACGGTATTCAGGCTCTGCCCGAAGGCGGACAACTGACCATCCGCATCGCCAAACAGCCCCATGGCCTGCGCTTCACCATCACCAACCCCCGCCCGCCCGGCGGCGGCGACCATCGCCTCCAGGGTCAGCGTCTCGCCCAAGATAACATCCGCCAACGCTTGCTGCTGGTCTATGGCGTCGCCAGCCAGATGGAAATCCAGGAAACCGCCGAAAGCTACCAGGTTGCCTTTACCGTGCCGTTGGCCGAGTTGTAAGTCCGCCTGCTAGACTGACCATCACCTTCTGTTGCCCTTATCCCCATGCGCGTCCTGATCGTCGACGACGAACCGCCTGCCCGAGCCTGGCTGCGCGGACTGCTCGACCGGCTCCCCGACCACGAATCCTGCGGCGAAGCGGGTAACGGCGTCGAGGCGCTACGGCTGGCGGCGACGCTGCGCCCTGAGGTCGTCCTGCTGGATATCCGGATGCCCGGCCTGGACGGTCTGGAAACCGCCCGCCGGCTCGCCGAACTCCCGCAGCCACCGGCCATTGTCTTTACCACCGCGCATGGGGAGTACGCCTTGGACGCCTTCGACGCTCACGCCGTCGCCTATCTGCTCAAGCCCGTGCGGTTGGAACGGCTGGAGCGGGCGTTGACCAATGCCGGTCGGCTCAATCGCGCGCAACTGGCCAACCTGAGCGCCGATCCGGTGGGACAAAGCCGCTCTCACCTCCAGGTTCGTATCGGCCAGCGTGTGGAATTGATCCCGCTAGCCGAGGTGTTCTACTTTCAGGCCGATCAGAAATATGTCACCGTTTACCATCGTCACGGCCAGGCGCTGATCGAGGATTCGTTGAAAGCCCTGGAAGCCGCGCTGGGCGCGCGGGTGGTGCGCGTGCATCGCAACGCGCTGGCGATGGCGGCTCAGATCGCCGGTCTGGAGAAAACCGCCGATGGGGGTTGCGCCCTGGTCTTCCACGAAACCCAGGATCGGTTGGAAGTTAGCCGCCGCCACCTCCCCGCGCTCCGGGAATTTCTGCGGGGCGCTTGAAGCGGCGCGCGGCCGTTCGCGCCGAACTTCCCACGCCCATCTTGTGTCCCAAGGGCAAGTTGGCTATATTCCCGAACCTTAATTTTTCCCGCCGGAATAGCTCAGTCGGTAGAGCAGCTGATTCGTAATTAGCAGGTCGGAGGTTCGATTCCTCTTTCCGGCACCAGAAAAAACAAAGCCTTGGCGGATTATCCGGCAAGGCTTTTTTCTGGCCTGCGTAATTCCTGCGTAACCCGTTCCTCAAGGTGCTCCATCGCCGCCGCGATAT
>DAIRDI010000175.1:0-6652 GCA_036796235.1 Candidatus Competibacteraceae bacterium
TGCTGGACGGGGAAGGCGCCAACTGCCTGCTCAACGGCCTGACCCTGGCGCGCGACCGGCAGTACAGCGACGCCCACGTCCGGGTCGAGCACGCCCGTCCGCACGGCACGAGCCTGCAATCCTTTAAGAACGTGCTGGACGGCCAGGCCCGCACCGTGTTCGACGGCATGATCCACGTCCGGCCGCACGCCCAGAAGACCGACGCCCGCCAGAGCAATCGCAACCTGCTGCTGTCGAAACAGGCCCAGGCCAACGCCAACCCGCGGCTGGAAATTCTGGCCGACGACGTGAAATGCGGCCACGGCTCCACCACCGGCTTTCTCGATCCCGACGCCTGGTTTTACCTGCGTTCCCGGGGCATTCCCGCCGGACAGGCCCGGGCGCTATTGGTCCACGCCTTCGCCAACGACAGCCTCACCCCGATTCGCCTGACCCCGTTGCGGGAGCGTCTGGCTCACCTGCTCGCCGCCCGTCTGGCCCTTGACCCCGCCGAGGGAGAACGAACGCCATGAGCGCCCTACCCGCGCTATCCACCGTACCGATCGACCGCTGCGCCGATCTGGACCTCGCCCGCATTCGCGCCGAGTTTCCGATCCTGCGCCAGCGGGTCCACGGCAAGCCGCTGGTCTACCTGGACAACGCCGCTTCGGTGCAACGGCCGAAAGCGGTGATCGACGCCATCAGCGACTGTTACAGCAGTTACTACGGCAACATCCATCGCGGCGTTCACCTGCTGTCGGAACGCTCCACCGCCGCGTATGAAGGGGCGCGGGAGAAGGTGCGCGCCTTCCTGAACGCGGCCAGCGTCCAGGAAATCATCTTCACCCGCAATACCACCGAGAGCATCAACCTGGTGGCCAGCAGCTTCGGCGGCAGCGTGGTGAAGGCCGGCGACGAGATCATCATCACCGGCATGGAGCATCATTCCAACATCGTGCCCTGGCAAATGTTGTGCGAGCGGACCGGCGCGGCGCTCAAGGTCGTGCCGTTCACCGACGCCGGCGAGCTGATTTTGGAGGAGTACGAGCGCTTGCTGGACAGCGGGCGGGTGAAACTGGTGGGGGTCGTCCATCTGTCCAACGCCCTCGGCACCCTCAACCCGGTCAAGGCGATGATCGAGATGGCCCACGCCCGCGGGGTCCCGGTGCTGGTGGACGGCGCCCAGTCGGTCCCGCATCTGGCGGTGGACGTGCGGGAACTCGATTGCGAGTTCTACGCCTTCTCCAGCCACAAGATCTATGGGCCAGCCGGGGTAGGCGTGCTCTATGGCAAAAAAGCGCTGCTGGAAGCGATGCCGCCGTATCAGGGTGGCGGCGACATGATCAGCCTGGTCACTTTTGAAAAAACCACCTACGCCGATCTGCCCAACAAGTTTGAAGCCGGCACCCCCAGCATCGCCGACGTGATCGGGCTGGGCGCGGCCCTGGACTGGTTGAACGCCATCGGCCTGGACACGGTCGCCGCCCACGAACACGCGCTGCTGGAATACACCACCGCCCGGCTCAGCGAAATTCCCGGCCTGCGTCTGATCGGCACGGCGCGCGACAAGGCGGCGCTGGCGTCGTTCACCATGCAGGGCATCCATCCGCACGATATCGGCACCATCCTCGACCGCGAGGGTGTGGCGATCCGCGCCGGTCATCACTGCGCCCAACCGGTGATGCAACGCTACGGCGTCCCGGCCACCGCCCGGGCCTCGTTCGCCGTCTACAATACCCATGACGAGGCCGATGTCCTGGTCAAGGCCCTTTGGAAAGTGAAGGAGTTGTTTGCATGAATGACTTACGCGATCTCTATCAGGAAGTGATCCTGGACCACAACAAGCGGCCTCGGAACTTCCGGATCATCGAGCAGCCGACCCATCGGGCCGAGGGCGTCAACCCGCTGTGCGGCGACCGGATCAACGTCTATCTGAACATCGAGGACCAGATCATCAAGGACATCACTTTCCAAGGAGCGGGCTGCGCGATTTCCAGCGCCTCAGCGTCGCTGATGACCGAAGCGCTCAAAGGCAAGCCCGTCGGTGAAGTCGAACATTTGTTTGAGGCGTTTCACAACGTCGTGACCAGCGACTGCGAATGTCCGCACAGCGGCCTGGGCAAACTCAGCGTGCTGGCCGGGGTGCGCGATTATCCCAGCCGGGTCAAATGCGCGACGCTGGCCTGGCACGCGGTGCGCGCCGCGCTGGAGGAGCATAAGGAACCGGTGGCGACCGAATAACGCTGACTGTCACTGTTTCAGGAGACTGCATAGCATGAACGCGACGACTACGGGTTTGCCCGACGCCGACGAAATGGAAGCCAGAATTATTGACGCGCTGAAGACCGTCTACGATCCGGAAATCCCGGTGAACATTTATGAACTGGGGTTGATCTACGGCATCGACGTGGACCCACTAGGCAACCACGCGGATATTCAGATGACTCTGACCGCGCCCGGCTGTCCGGTGGCCGGGTCGATGCCGGAATGGGTGGAAAACGCCGTCCGTCATACCGCCGGGGTGGAATCGGTCAACGTCGAACTGGTGTGGGACCCCCCGTGGACCCAGGAACTGATGTCCATGCGCGCCAAGCTGGAGTTGAACATGGTATGAGCAGGTTCGCCCCAACGTATTGAGATCGAGCTTTCTTCCATGCCATGAGTTGCTCGGGAGATTCGTGCGGGCGCAGCCGACAAAACTTTATTCACATCCCAACATCCGCGCTAACCACTCAGCGGCTTCGGCCGCGCCGGTTGGCGCGACTAGCGGCTTAGCCGGCTGATCCAGCAGCGCGCGCAACGACTCCGCAAAATCGCCGGTCGCCAGTTGCCGGCGATTGATCTTTACCCCGTTACCGTATTCCATCAGCCAGTGGCTTAACCAAGGCTCCTCCGGCCAGTCATCGCGTTCGACGTAGAGCACTCGCGCTCCATTGCAGACGGCTTCGGTGAAGGCCCCATAGCCCGGTTTGGTAAACAGCGCGTCGCAGGAGCGGATCAGATCCAGCATCGAACAGTCGGTTAGCATCGCCCAGTTCACCATGTCCGATCGCGTCGCCTCCCAGTTGGGCGGCGTCAACCAACATACTCCAGGAAATTCCGGCCAGTTTTCCAGGGGCGGACGCATGTCCACCCCACCCAGCCCCATCAGCACCAGCGCCGCGCCCTCTCGTAACCCCAGCCGGCGGTCGATCTCCGCGCGGCGATTCCGGCCTAGCGCGGCGATGGGGCCTATCGGCCGGGCGTTGACCAGTCCTGGCATCGGCATCGACGGCGCTGGTTGCAAAAACGCCACGGCGCTGTTGTAGGCGGTCAGCATCGGTGCGCGCAAGGCCGCTAAATCCGGTTCATCCGCGCAATAGCCCTGAAGAATGTCCGCCCAGTTTAACGAACACAGCGCCAGCGCTGGAATGCCCAGCCGGGCGGCGGCGGCCAGCGTGAGATAGGGGATATCGGCCAACAGTCCGTCGGGCGCCGCCTCCCGTAACATGCGCTCCTGCCAGGCTAGCCGTGCTTCCCATTCGGCATGAAATGTACGATAAGCCGCCAAGCTCTCCGCGACTTTTGCCTCCAGGGCGTCCACCATCAGCATCCCGAAATCAGCCGCGCCGGCGGCCACCGCAAAGTCGCCGCTGATGCGCGCCCGCAACACCGCCTCCGGCAACAGACTCTGCAAGGTCAAGCGGATCGTTGGCCGGTGCTGGCGTAAGACGTTCAATACGGGCGCCACCTGCGCTAGATGGCCGAAACCGTGGCCAGATAAGGCCACATAAAGATGCGGTGTATCGATCATTCCATCTCTCTTCTAATACTGGTAGGTGGATGGGGCTGCATCGAGCCATTGGGGGTTTATGACAACTTTAAGTTGTCTTCTAGACCAAAAATTCTATAGACTATAAATGCAACAAACTGTCTTTCCCGTACAACCAGTTGTTTTTTAGATACAATGCATTACGCGGGATCATTAGCAGGCTGACTTCATTGCCAAAGCGCGAGGTCATCGATCATGGCACAGACGCTTTCACTGCACACTCTGGAAGCCGATAACCGGTCGTTCGCCGGCACCGGCGGCGTCAGTACGGAAAACCGGCATTTTGGGTTCGTCCCCGGTTTTCTCGATCAGGAAACCGGGACGGTTTACTGTTCGCGCTGGGCTGATGGCCGGCCCGCCCCCTTTCATGCGCTGGACGGCCTGCCCGAGCATCTGGTCCTGGCGCGTGGCCCTCGCGGGCGGATCACGGCCGTCAAAGCCAGCATTATCGCCGGCTTCATCCATCTGGGCCATTTCTATACCCGCGAGCAAGCCGCCTGCTGCCTCGACCAGCCCTACGCTTGAGCGTCGCCCATCGTACCCATACGCTCTCCCGCCGTTCGAGTCGGAGCTTGGGTCCATCATCGCCTGCTGGGCGGACGATGCCTTGGGTTGCGGTCACGCCGAGACCCGCGAACCCATAATCGTACCGGTCAGTTCGCCGAACGACTTGCAAATGGGAATGGTCCGACTATCGTTATCCAGGATATTCACGACAATAGCGGACCAACGGCCATCACCCAAGGTTTGCGGTTGAAAATCCCGATAACCTCTCTTCGATCATCCGGCCCGGACTGGCCGGCCGGGTGTTGTCGATTGACCCAGCACACAGAGCGGACCCCATCGTATGACGATCAAACTCCTGGAAAGAAGCACCCCGGTGACCTGGCTGACGGAGTTGCCCCCCTTGGGCATGGACACCAAGAGCATCGCCGCCGACTTCCGGCATTATTTCAGCCACACCCTGGGCCGCGACCGGCACACCCGGTATGCCTATTACATGTATGAAGCCCTGGTGCTCACCTTGCGCGACCGGCTGTGGGAGCGCTGGAAAAACACCCGCTATGCCTACGAGGCGGACAGCGGCGTCCGGCGCTCCTATTACCTGTCCATGGAGTTTCTGATGGGCCGGGCTCTGAGCAACGCCATGCTCAATCTGGGCGTCACCGAACCGGTCAGCAAGGCTCTGTACGACATGGGCCTGACCTTGGAAGAACTGGCCGATTGCGAGAACGACGCCGGCCTGGGCAACGGTGGCCTGGGCCGGCTGGCCGCCTGCTTCATGGACAGTTGCGCCACCCTGCGCCTGCCGGTCGTGGGCTACGGCATTCGGTATGCCTACGGCATGTTCCGGCAGCGGATCGAAAACGGCCATCAGGTCGAGGAACCGGATCACTGGCTGCGCAGCGGCAACCTCTGGGAGCTGGAACGGCCCGAGTACACGCAGCGGATCAAATTCGGTGGCCGCATTGAGGGCTATTTGAAAGCCGACGGCGAAATGGGCTGGCACTGGCTGGACACCCACGACGTGCTGGCCGTGCCTTACGACGTGCCGATCCCCGGCTACCGCAACGGCACGGTCAACACCCTGCGGTTATGGTCGGCCGCCGCCACCGACGAATTCGATTTCGAGGACTTCAACTCCGGCAGCTACACCGAGGCCGTGGGCGCCAAGAACATGGCGGAAAACATCACCATGGTCCTCTACCCGAACGACGCTACCGAGAGCGGTAAGGAACTGCGGTTGCGCCAACAGTATTTCCTGGCCTCGGCCAGCCTGCAGGACGTGATCCGGCAATGGGTGCGGGTCAACGGCGAGGATTTCAGTCAGTTCGCCGACAAGAACTGCTTCCAGCTCAACGACACCCATCCCAGCATCGCGGTGGCGGAAATGATGCGTCTGCTGATGGACGAGCACGACATGCACTGGGATAAGGCGTGGGCGATCACCACCAAGGTCATGGCTTACACCAACCACACCCTGTTGCCAGAAGCGCTGGAGCGGTGGTCGGTGCGGTTGTTCCGGCAACTGCTGCCACGGGTCCTGGACATCATCTACGAGATCAATGCCCGCTTCCTGGCCGAGGTCGCGCGCCGCTGGCCCGGCGATATCGATCGCCAGCGCAACATGTCGCTGATCGAGGAAGGTTACGAGCAACAGGTACGCATGGCCTATCTGGCCATCGTCGGCAGCTTCTCGGTCAACGGCGTCGCCCAGTTGCATTCGGATCTGCTCGTTCAGGGGTTGTTCCGCGATTTCTACGAGTTGTGGCCGGAGAAGTTCAACAACAAGACCAACGGAGTCACGCAGCGGCGCTGGATGGCCAGTTGCAACCCCGGCCTGAACGCGTTGCTCACCGACACCATCGGGCCGGGCTGGGTCACCCAACTGGACGAATTGCGCAAGCTGATCCCCTACGCGGACGACGCCAAATTCCGGGCGCGCTGGCGGCAGGTCAAGCACGACAACAAGGTCCGGTTGGCCAGCCTGGTCGAAGCTGATTGCGGGGTGACCTTCAACACCCAGGCCATGTTCGACGTGCAGGTCAAGCGCATGCACGAGTACAAGCGCCAGTTGCTCAACATCCTGCACGTCATCCACCTGTACGACCGGATCAAGCGCGGCGATGCCGCCGACTGGACGCCGCGTTGCGTGTTGCTGGGTGGCAAGTCGGCGCCGGGCTATTACATGGCCAAGCTGATCATCAAGCTGACCAACAACGTCGCCGAAGTCATCAATAAGGATCCCGAGATCGGCGATAAACTGAAGTTGGCGTTCCTGCCGAACTATCGAGTGACCGCGATGGAAATCATCTGCCCCGGCACCGACCTGTCCGAGCAGATCTCGACCGCCGGCAAGGA
>DAIRDI010000176.1:0-6648 GCA_036796235.1 Candidatus Competibacteraceae bacterium
CATCAGCCGCCACTGAGCAACCGGAAAACCTATACCCGCATAGTTTCCGACTACTTGCATTTCCGACAGGGGTTTCCGCACAGGTTTTTCAGGGCTTCAAACCGCACGAATGCCTGATTGCTACCCCTGTCGCCAAACACCTGTTTTCCGATATCCAATTAAAATAGCGACTTATCTCAAATGGCGGCGGGTGACACGACTGCTCGTTCTACCCCGAATTCCTTGCCGTCCTGCTTGGCCCGGTAAGCGAGCTGGCGACCGTCGGGACTGAAAGCCAGCGGGCGGCTTCGGGACGAGTGGTCGAAGTCGAATTCCGGTCCCTTCCGGTCGCCCAGCATGACGAATTCTTTGTCGCTCTGTCGAACTCGGTAAGCGATTTGGTCGGTGCGGGGATTAAATACCGGCGACTCGATGGCATCGAATTCGGGACCTTTCTTCTCGCCCGACACGATGAATTCCTTCTTGATGTCTCCGTCCAGCTCGGTTCCGCTTGAGCGTGTTCTTTTCGCATGGCCCAGTAAACCACCTGGCTGCCGTCCCGATTGAACACCGGGGCGCCGGCCTGGTCGAACGCGGGTCCTTTGCGTACGCCGTGCAGGATGAACTCGGCCTCTCCCTGTTGCGCCCAATAAACCATCTGGCGGCCGTCGGGGCCGAACGCCGGATTGCTGACGAAGTCGAATTCAGGGCCTTTTTGCCCCTCCAGCAGAACGAACTCCCGGTCGTTCCGCCGGGCGCGATGGGCCAGCCGGCCATCCGGGGCGAACACCGGCAGGCCGACGTGCGCGAAGGCGGGACCCGGCCGACTCAAGGGCGTTCTCGGTCCGGAAGTTGACTTCAGGCAGGCCGACGTGCGCGAAGGCGGGACCCGGCCGACCCTCCCGTACGATGAACCGCTGCGGTCCCCGCCGGGCGGCGTAGGCGAGTTGGTCGCCATCCGGACTGAACACCACGTCGATCAGGTTGTTTGTACGCCCGGCTTCAGAGGCCGTGTAATAACCGATGTCGTCAAAGGCCGGGCCTTTCTCATCGCCCCGCATGACGAACCATTGGTTGCCCTCCCGCGCTCGATAGGCCACTTGGCTGCCGTCCGGGCTGAAGACCGGAAAACCGACGCCGTCGAAGGCCGGGCCTGGGCGGTCGTCCAGCACGATGAATTCCTTGCCCTTTTGCCTCGCCCAATAGGCGACGTGGCGGTTGTCCGGGCCGAACACGGGGGCGCTCACCCGGTGAAAGGGCGGGCCCTCGCGGTCGTCGACGACGACGAAGCGCTGTTCCCCGCGCTGGGCGCGAAAGCCCAGCCGCTGGCCGTTGGGACTGAAGACCGGATCGCCGATCCGATCGAAGGGCGCCTTGCCCCAGCGCCCGTCCCGGGCGAGGTTGGCGCTGTAGCAACGTTGCGAGGGGTGGTCGAAAATCGCCAACAGGCGACCGGGCTGGTCCTCTTTAATCGTTTCGTAGAGCAAGGTCCGTTTGCCATCGGCGGCGGTTTCGACTTGACAGCAATCCTCCGGTACGAAGTGTTGGGGACGGACCTGCTCGGGTGGCGCCGGCGGATAGGCGCGGGTTGAGTTTGCTTCGTTCCAAGGCGCGCGGTTGTAAAGCCAGCAAGCCGCGACGGCGGGAATAGGAGCCGGACTCTCGGGATCGGGCATGGATTCTTTCGGTAGGTCTTCGCCCTCACCGAGCGGCGCTTTGTCACGCACGACCAGCCAGGCGGCAAGGCCATCGTCCACGACCAGGAAACGAACCGGGGATTCCATGAGAGTGGATTCCGCACAGGTATACCACCTCGGCGAAAACTGCCGGGTCCAAACGGTCGGCCCCAAACTGACCTGGCTGCTCCTAATCGCGATGTCTTTCGAGGTCTTAACCAGATACTCGCGATCGGCGAACCTGATGACCGCCTTCCCATCAAGGCATTCCGCGACGCAACTCTCCACGAACCGCGCCTTTCCGCCGTCGAAGTATCCACATTGATTTTCACAGAACACCTCGCCCAGCGCGCAGGTCTCATCACCGTACATTTCAGGATCGAAGTGGGTGGTTCCCGAAGTCGTCTTGATAACGCGCAGATGCTCTTCCCGATAAGTCAAAGCAATGTCTTCCCAGGTCGATGAGCTGACTCCACCCCGGCTGGCGTAGCTCCTGGTAAACCATTCATCAAAAAGGGTTTTCTGGCTATTGCCCTGCGGCACGACCCAATGACGTCGGTAATCGATTTCCGCATGACCGACTTCCCACGTCCTGCGATGTCCATACTGAATCCAGTAGAGGTTCGTGTAACTCTCGAGCAAACGCACGATCACGGATGCAGGGTCGAAGATGATTTCCTCCGATCCGAGCGATTCCCCGTCGACGCCAGCCAACACGAGAGGCTCTTCTCCATCGATAAGCAATTGAATCTGTTCGCCGCCGTCCGCCGTCCTCTCGCAACCGAGTTGAAAAGCCGGCTGGCTTTCCCGCTTCGGATAGTCCATGGGGAGTTTCCCGCAAATCCTTTCAGGGGAGGTGTCGGCCCGCCCCAGCCCGGAACCGGCGAGCAGCAGAATGATAAAAAGCACTCGATACATGGCAATTTCAAAAGGGCATGTCAAAAAGCGAAGTCGAGGTCTTTCCCGCAAGACGATTCCGAACAACCGTCGGATTCGCAGCTCGCTATCTGTAGCAAACCGCAAACATCCGCGCCATGGCGCCTATAATCCAGTCGTAGAGGATGCAGGTATCCAGCAGCAGGCACCTCGTCTTCGCCGTGGAAGCGCCGTTCGATCATCTGCTCGGTCGCGGTGGACCGCCAGTCGGTCGAATAGGGGACCAGGCCCTTCCAGGCGCCGGGGGGTTTCACTGGCGGGGAACCGTAGGGGACGATCCGGGCGACGGGCAAACCGTTGCGGGCGATCAGGACCTCCTCGCCTTGTTCCGCCGCCACGATCAGACTGGACAGCCGGTTCATGGCCTCCCACCTATTGACTTACATGGTACACCTCGGAAGCTCTGTTTGGCTCATCTTAGCAAAGCCGCATCAGGCCAGGAAAAGCCGGCCGAGGTCTACTTTCCAGGCGTTCACGACGGGCGCGGATCGCCCGCTACCGGGAACGAACGCGGGCGCTCGATGCTTTCGCCGCGACTTGCCGACCGACGTCTTTTCAAGCGGCGCGACGGTTTCGGCGGCTACGGCGGGCGAAACCGGCACCCCGTAGCGCCCCAGTTCAATCGGCACGCGCGCGGCGGGTGCCCGTGCGGGAAGAATCCGCTCGCCGACGATCCATCGAACGCCGGGACCGGCGCGGGCTCCCTCAGGCGCTTTCCAGGCGCACGCCGAGGGCGAGGGCGGTGTACGGTTCTAGCACCTGCTCGAACAGCGGCCAATGCGCGGTCACCCAATCCACCGTGTAACGGTTAGGGGCTTCCAGCCACAGCGTGGCGCCGTCCTCCACCCCCCGCAGGGGAAGTACGTAGGTCGCGAACTCACCGTCCCCCAACAACTCTTGAAGCGCGGCGCGGCGGTCTTCCCAAAGCGCGCTGGGCGCCGGGGCGGCGACGTTCGGTGCCACCGGCGGGGGATCCGCCGGCGGCCGGCGGCGGGCCGCCAGTTCGGAGGTCGGAATGAACTCCCCGCGCTGGGCCTTGCGAATCAGATACTCCAACCAGCCCCAGCGGTTGTGAAACAGCATGCCCCGACCCACCGCGCTGTTGTACTCATCGAGCACCCACTGCGCCAGGGGCAGCGGCAAGCGGGCGAGTCGTTGGCGGAATTCCGCCTGCTCCGCCTCATTGAGGCGGGCCAGGTGAAAATCGAACAACAGCGGAACATCCGGCGCGGGGTCCGGGGGCGTTTCGGAGAGCGGCGGCAACGCTGCCCGAGTGGAGTCGGGGGTGTTTTCCTGAGGAACGACGGTCACGACTGGATTTTCGCTTTCCAGCGAACGCCGCCTACTCCACTTCGCCGTTGCGATCTCCGCAGCATTGGGGGAGGTCGGAGGGGTGGGTTTGGAGTCTTGAGGGGTTTCTGGTAAGGAATCTTTGTATGGCGGTATCTGTACCGCACCCTCCGGTGTGGATACCGCACTCTCCGGTGTGGATACCGACCGCGCCGGGGAAGCCACCGGTCGCCGCGCCGGGCGGATCGCCGCAGGTCGGTGCTTTGGATGACCGGCGCCGTCCGGGGCGGGGGTGATCGCTTGGAGGGCCGCCGGCACGGGGGCGATAAAGGCCATACCGTGCACCTCGCGGCCCGCCACCGTGATGGTCCGGTACTCGCGGACGATCAGCCCCGCCTGCTCCAGGCGCTTGAGACCCTGCCGCACCTGATCGTTGGTCAGTTCGAACTTCTTCTCAAAGTACGCCAGCGGCGCACAGAACTGGTCGCGGGTGAAGCGCTTGACGTGATGCACTTCGCCGCTGGCTGCGTCGACTACCGCCAGCGGCCGGTACTGATAGACGATTTCGCCCAGCAGCGTACAGCCCACCAGATCGGTACGGCCGGAAGGCAGTTTCAGATGGTGATGCCAGGCCGGCGGGATCAGATTGCCGGTGAAATGCAACTCCCCGATGGCCGCCACGGTCGGCGGCAGGGTTTCGTGGTCCCCTCGAACCACCGTCGACCGTGGAAGGGCCGGCGCCGGGCGTGCGACAACAGACAACATAACAAACCCCCTGTTGAGCCAAAATCAGGCAAAACAAACTTGTTGGGGGTCTTGCAAGGGGTTCAGTGGTTGCTATAATTAGCGGAGTATCGTTGTTCCCCTTGCAGGACGACCCAAGGCCCGATGTAGCTGGTAACTACATCGGGTTTGGCGTTTCTGGGTCCTCGATTTTTTCGGTACGCGCTAACGGTTCCTCTTAAAAATTAAAAAAAGCGGCGAGCGGTATTCACCCACCGGTAATGATAGTTCGTGACGCCGCCGTCCGCTCACCCCGTCAGGCGATCGACATCGCGCTTCGGGCGCTCTTCGTGGGGGCGCGGCGACCGCGCGGGTTCGCGATCCACGTCCCGGCCCCACCACCCACGGACGAAAGTCAGCGTATGAATCATTCCCGCGAGGTAGTAGCACAAGGGATGTTCCCGCACCGGCGCGAGTCGCCAATACGCGTGCAGGGCTTGCGGATCGAGCGGGTCCACCTCGTCCAGCAGGCGTTTCCAGTTCATGATCAGCAGCGTGACCAGTTGCTCCTCCTCGATCGGGGCGTACCCCAGGCGCGAGAGCGCCGTTGCGATCGCTACCGGCGTGGCCGGTCGCCCTCGGCGGTGGAGAGCCCACATGATCTCGCCAATCTTTCGTCGGGTCGACTCGGAGAGGTCGAGTCCGTCGTCGATTTCGGGATCGAGCCAGTAGAGTTCGATGTCGGTAATGGCCTCTGGCGTTAGGCCTTGCCATCGCGGCGTGTCGACGTTCATGATCCTCCCCCCGGTGGTTAGCTCATCCAGCGGCTTCGGCTCAGGTGGGCCTGACGCAGGGACCGACGGTGGTCCTGCACCAGCGTCCCCAGCCGCTCGTACAGGCATTGAGTATCTTGTCCGAAGCGCACCAACAGGGGGGCGAGCCACACGTCGATGGGGAGGCGTCCCGCTTGACAGGACGCCACGCGGGTTTGCACGCGGTGGCTGATTTGTTGGATACGACCCTGCAAGGCGCGCAGATCATGCAGTTGCGCGTCCAGGAAGCGTTCGTTCGGACAGGCGGGTACGAAGAGGGTCGTCAGTTCCGGAGAAGCACGCCCCGTCGCGGATTCGGGCAGGGTCGGCGGGGCTGGGTTAGCCCGGTAAAGTGTTACGGTAGCCATGGTTCACCTCCTTCTTAGGTGACTGTGGTCAGGTTCTGGTTGATGAACAAACATCCGCCAGAACCGCTCATACTCAACCGTTTAACGATGGGACTCGATCGAACCGCCGTGAGGGCCATCCCGACGGCGCTGGCTTGGGTCGGCCGCCGCTGGACGCATCGATGAGGTCCGGTGCTTCGCGCGCGCGCCGGGCGAGCGGCGGGCGATCGCGAAACGAGCAATCGGAGAAAAGACGTGGGCAACATGGTCTCACCTCAGCCGGCAACAACACACGCTGGCCGCCTCGCGCGTCGCGAAGCACCCCGTAGCGAAGTCGCACCGCTTTTTGGTGAGACCCGGCATCAGCCGTCCGTCCCTGCGAGCCCAGACGACCTGTAGCCTGAGTGGCGACCCACCGGCTTTTGGATCAGGCGGTGGGGGTGGATACCCCGACAGAAGCAGGATACCTTAATGAATAACATAGTTCGGGACGACGCGTTCGTCAACCCTCACGCGCTTTCGGGTGGGAGGTGGGTCTTTCGGCCGGCCAGGCGGGCGATCCGGCCGTGGAGTTGCTGGGCGTCGATGAGGGCCTCGGCGACGTCCCGGACGGGACGCCTATCGGCCGAGGCGAGGGCTTTTAACAGGGCGCGGGCCTCGTCCTCGCCGAGGTGGTGGTGGGCCATGAGGAGCCCGGTGGCAACGTCGTTCACCCGCTGGGCCGCCGCGCGCGCGGCGGCCCGGGCGCGCGCCAGCGCGGTCTCGAGGGCGGCGTGCAGGATATCCGGTTCCGGCGGTTTGATCAGATAGGCCCACGCGCCGGCTTGAATGGCGGCCCGGCGGGTCTCGCGCGAGCGGTCCACGGTCAGGACGACGCACGGGATC
>DAIRDI010000177.1:0-6638 GCA_036796235.1 Candidatus Competibacteraceae bacterium
CCGACACCAAGTTCGAGTTCGGCCTGGACGAGCGGAACCAACTGGTGCTGATGGACGAGGCGCTGACCCCTGATTCGTCAAGGTTTTGGCCGGCCGATCAGTACCGACCTGGCGTCAATCCCCCCAGCTTCGACAAGCAGTTCGTGCGCGATTATTTGGAAACGCTGGACTGGGACAAGCAACCACCGGGGCCGGAACTGCCACCTGAGATCATCGCGCGCACCGTCGCCAAGTACCGGGAGGCGCTGGAACGCTTGACTGGGCCGGCTTGAACGATCAAGGTCCGATGGATCGTGAAACCGCGTTCATCGCCATCGCCACAACGAGGCCGCCAGGGCGATCCCGCCGCCGCTGGCGCAGAACAGCACCAACGATCCCGGTTTCGGACCTTTGCCGCACGCGATCGCGTCGTCCAGGACCATCGGGATGCAAGCCGAACCGGTGTAGCCCCACTTGTCCATGATCCAGTGGGTTTTGTCGAGCGGCTGTCCCAGCGCCGCCATCGTGGCCTCGATGGACCGCAGATTGACTTGGGTAAAATAGTAGTGAGCCACGTCGTCCGGCCGAACCGGGGTTCCGGTCGCGGCGCTGGCTTTGGCCAGCAGGCGTTCGATCAGCGGCGGCCACTGCTCGGTGTTGAAGGTCGCGGGGAACTTGCGCACGAACTGGACGCGGGGTGGCCCGTATTTGCTGAGGTTGGCCTCGGTGGCCGGTCGATACGTCCCGCCGGTGTAGATGCCGAGGGCGTCGTGATACTCGCCGGCGGCGGCCAGCACGGTCGCCAGCCAGCCTGGTTGCGATCCGGCGCCAACGACCACCGCGCCCGCGCCATCGGCGAACAGGGTGACGGTTTTCTTGTCCGTCCAGTCCAGAAACCGGCTCATGCCGTAAGCCCCGATCACCAGGACGAAGCGTTCCTCTGGTTCGGTGATGATCGTCTTCGCCGCCACATCCAGGCCGGTCACCCAGCCGGCGCAAGCTGTGTTCAAATCGAACACGCCGGCCCGGCTGGCGCCCAGTTTGGCTTGCACCACCGCCGCCGTGGCGGGACTGAGATAGTCCGGGGTGTCGGTGGCGACGATGATCCGGTCGAGATCATGCGGCTCTAGTCCGGCCCGCTCCAAAGCAGCCCGGCCCGCCGCCACCGCCAGATCCGAGGTGACCTGATCTTCGGCCATGAACCGGCGCTCGCGGATCCCGACATTTTCCGCCAGCCAATCGCCGACCGATTCACCCAACAGTCGGTCGAAATCGGCGTTGGTCAGGACCCGGTCTGGGACGTAGCTACCGGTACCGAGGATCTGGGCATGACGCATCGATTTATCCCCCCTGATTGGTTGTCACAAAAAAAGAGCTTAGATATCAAATATCTAAGCTCTTATGATTGGCGCGCCCGGAGAGATTCGAACTCCCGACCACCTGGTTCGTAGCCAGGTACTCTATCCAACTGAGCTACGGGCGCTATACGTCAAATAAGGCATTTTGAAAGATAAATCGAGGACTGTCAAAATCTCCTCGCACACACGAGAAAACTGGCGGAGAGAGAGGGATTCGAACCCTCGATGGAGCTTTTAACCCCATACTCCCTTAGCAGGGGAGCGCCTTCAGCCGCTCGGCCATCTCTCCGGGAAATGTCTATGTTTCCCGAACCGCAAGAATGATAAATATACCGCTTGCATTCGTCGCCGTAAAGACTCATGGTCTACGTTCATCGTAAAACTTGACAAATTCACTCCTTGGTCAGTAAATTCAGCGTTTTAAGTAAAAATCGAAAACTGATTTTATCCGTGCTCTTATAGGAACTGTCATGAAGCGGACTTTCCAGCCCAGTAATATACATCGCAAGCGTACTCATGGATTTCGCGCCCGCATGGCCACCAAGGGTGGTCGCCGGGTATTGAACGCGCGCCGCGCCAAAGGCCGCGCCCGATTGGCGCCCTGATCCCAGGCGGTGACGCACGCCTATTACGCCGCGCCCGGCTGACCGGCCGGCATGTTTACGCCCGGGTTTTCGCCCAGCCCATCAAATCCAGCGACCGCTATTTCACCGTGCTTGCCCGTTCCAACGATCTAGCGTATCCCCGTCTGGGGCTGGCCATCTCCCGCAAGGTGGCTCGGTCGGCCGTGGCGCGCAACCGGCTCAAGCGGATCGTGCGTGAAAGCTTCCGCCATCATCAAGTGGATTTCGGTGGCCTGGATGTCGTGGTCATGGGCCGCGTCGGCTTGGTGGAACCGGATAATACCGTCCTGACCGCCGCGCTGGAACGGCACTGGCGGAGGCTCGCGCGATCGTGCGCGCCCTCCTGATCGCGCTGATCCGCGGCTACCAGTGGTTCATCAGTCCGGTGTTGGGCAACCACTGTCGGTTTTATCCCAGTTGCTCCCAGTATGCACGGGAAGCCATCGAGGTCCACGGCGCTTGGCTCGGCGGCTGGCTGGCGCTCCGGCGCTTGGCGCGCTGCCACCCCTGGCATCCGGGCGGCGTTGATCCCGTTCCCGAATCTCCCCTGAAGGACCGTTGATGGAAAACCAACGCTTGTTGCTCGTCGCCGCCCTGGCCTTCGTGCTGTTTCTGCTGTGGCAGAACTGGATGGAGTTTCAGGCCCGGAAATACCCGCCCCCAGCGGCGCCGGTAGCCACGGCGCCGGTCGATCCGGCGGGTTCCACCGTGCCGGCCCCACCGACGCCGGACGTGCCGACCGTCGCGCCGGTTCCAGGCGTGAGCCCGCAGCCGGCGATCGGCGCCGGCCAGCGAGTGCGGGTGATCACCGACCTGTTCGAGGCGGAGATCGACACCACCGGCGGCGATTTGCGGCGGGTTGGCCTGCGTACCTATCCGGAATCGGTACGACAGCCGGATCGACCCTTCCAGTTACTCAAGGACGGACCGGAAATCTTCATCGCCCAGTCCGGACTGGTGGCGTTGCAAGACGGTCCCGCGCCCAACCACTACGCTCAGTTTACCGCCGAACAGAGCGAATACCGGCTGGCGGACGGTCAGGAGGTTCTGGAAGTCCGGTTGAATTGGGAAGATACCAGTGGGGTGCGGGTCGTCAAGACCTACACGTTCCGGCGCGGCAGTTTCCTGGTGGAACTGAGTCAGCGGGTGGAAAACCATAGCGACCGCGACTGGCAAGGGAGCCAGTACCGGCAATTCCAGCGCTCGCCGCCGACCACGGGCGGCGGCTTCTTCGATGGCGCCATCACCTACACCGGCGCGGTGATTTCCACGCCCGAACAACGTTACGAGAAGTTCTCCTTCAGTGATATCGACAAAAAGGAACTGAACCAGTCCGTGCAGGGCGGTTGGGTCGCCATGATCCAGCACTATTTTCTCGGCGCTTGGGCGCCGGCTCCGGACGAGATCAACGACTTTTACACCCGGGCGGTGGGCGGCAACCGCTATGTGGTGGGGATGCGCGGCGCGTTGCAGACCGTGCCGGCCGGTGAGGCAGGCGATTTTTCCACCCGTTTGTACATGGGACCGAAGCTGGCGGAGGTGCTGGGGGAGATCGAGCCTAACCTGCACCTGACCGTGGATTACGGCATGTTGACCATCATCGCCGAACCGCTGTTTTGGATGCTGAAAAAAATCTACAGCTTTGTCGGCAACTGGGGCTGGTCGATCATCATCCTCACCATCCTGATCAAGCTAGCGTTCTACAAGCTGTCCGAGACCAGCTACCGGTCGATGGCCAACATGCGCCGGTTGGGACCGGAACTGACCCGGCTCAAAGACCTGTACGGCGACGACAAGCAGAAAATGAACCAGGCGATGATGGATCTGTACAAGAAGGAGAAGATCAATCCGCTGGGTGGATGCTTGCCGATTCTGGTGCAGATTCCGGTGTTCATCGCCTTGTACTGGGTGCTGGTGGAAAGCGTGCAGTTGCGTCAGGCTCCGTTCATTCTGTGGATCGAGGATCTGGCGATCCGAGATCCGTATTTCGTGTTGCCGCTGATCATGGGCGCGACCATGTTCGTCCAGCAGAAGCTGAGCCCGATGCCGCCGGACCCGATCCAGGCCAAGGTGATGATGGCGCTGCCGATCGTCTTCACCTTCCTGTTCCTGTGGTTCCCGGCCGGCCTGGTGCTGTACTGGGTGGTGAACAATACGCTATCCATCGCCCAGCAGTGGGTCATCACCAAGCGGGTGGAAGCGGCGGGCGGCGTCGTGACCAAGGAAAAAGAGGAGGGTCCCAGCAAGCTTGCGCAGCAGACCAAAAAACTGCTCACCTTGGCCAAGCAGGCGCTCCCGGAAGCAAAGAAGAGTCCGCCGAAGGGTCCTCCGCAGGGTCCTCCGCTCGGCA
The DNA here is from genome assembly GCA_036796235.1 of Candidatus Competibacteraceae bacterium. Classification (GTDB taxonomy): domain Bacteria; phylum Pseudomonadota; class Gammaproteobacteria; order Competibacterales; family Competibacteraceae; genus REEE01. The sequence goes on from DAIRDI010000177.1 coordinate 4,311, forward strand.
AGCGCAAGAAATAACCTTCACTCTTCATAACCGTTCAAGCACCTCACTCCCTACGAAGGGGTGGGGTGGCGTTAACCCGATAACGTTCCCTTGTTGCCCTCTGGCTCAGAAACCATTGCCGCCATCGCCACCCCACCCGGGCGAGGTGGAATCGGCGTGGTACGGGTGTCCGGGCCAGCGGCCGCCGCTATCGCCGTCGCACTGCTAGGGGGATTACCAGTATCCCGTCGAGCGGCCTTCCGGCGGTTCCGGGCGGGTGACGGTTCGGTGCTCGATGAAGGCATCGCCCTCTTTTTCCCAGCCCCGCATTCCTTCACCGGCGAAGACGTACTGGAACTTCAGGGTCACGGCGGCCCAGTTATTATGGATCTGTTGCTGGCGCGGGTGTTGGAACTCGGCGCCCGCCCGGCTCGACCCGGTGAATTCTCCGAACGTGCTTTCCTCAACGACAAGCTCGACCTGGCCCAGGCCGAGGCGATCGCCGACCTGATCGCCAGCGATACCGCCGCCGCTGCTCGCGCCGCCTTGCGCTCGCTGCAAGGGGAGTTTTCCGGGCGAGTGCGGGAGTTGGTCGAGGGCCTGATCGAGTTGCGGATGTATGTCGAGGCGGCTATTGACTTTCCCGAGGAGGAAATCGATTTTCTCGCCGATGGGGTGATTGCGGCGCGTTTGGGGGCATTGCGGGAACGGTTGGGCGACCTGCAAGCGGTCGCCGGGCAGGGACGGCTGCTGCGTGACGGCATGACCGTGGTGATCGCCGGGCGGCCGAATGCCGGCAAGTCCAGTCTGCTCAATGCGCTGGCCGGGCGTGAGGCGGCTATCGTCACCGCCGTGCCTGGCACCACCCGCGACGTGTTGCGCGAGCACATCAGCATCGATGGGATGCCGTTGCATGCGATCGACACCGCTGGCCTGCGCGCCAGCGATGATCTGGTCGAGCGGGAGGGCATCCGCCGGGCCTGGGCCGAAATCGCGGCCGCCGACCGGATTTTGCTGGTGGTGGATGATCGAGGGGGCCTGACCGCCGAGGAACGAGCCTTACGGGAGCAGTTACCGGAGAATACGCCGGTGACGGTGCTGTTCAACAAGATCGATCTGAGCGGGCGGCCATTGATGGTTCGGGATGGTGAGTGGGGAACGGAAATCTGGCTGTCGGCGAAAACCGGAGCCGGATTGGATTTGCTGCGCGAGCATCTCAAGACCTGCATGGGCTATCACGGTGGCGGGGAGGGCATCTTCATGGCCCGCCGCCGGCATCTGGACGCTTTGGAGCGGGCGACGATGGCGCTGGAGCGGGCGGCGCATCAATTGGAAGTAGTGCGCGCCGGCGAACTGGTCGCTGAAGAACTGCGCGAAGCGCAAAACGCATTGTCGGAAATTACCGGGGACTTTACGCCCGAGGATTTGCTGGAACGGATTTTTTCCAGTTTTTGTATCGGAAAATAGCAGGTCTTAGGATGATTCGGGCGAGCCCCGCGCCCATAGGGCATCAATCAATCCAAGAGAAAAAGTTAAAATACTTCGTTAATCAATAGGTCGTTAAATATGTTGCTAATGATCGATAACTACGATTCCTTCACCTACAACCTGGTGCAGTATCTGGGCGAACTGGGTGAGGAGGTGCGGGTGGCGCGTAACGACCAAATCACCCCAGCCGAAATCGCCGAACTCTACCCCGAGCGCATCGTGATTTCACCCGGTCCCTGCACCCCCAACGAAGCCGGCATCTCACTGGCTGTCATCGAGCGGTTCGCCGGCCAGATCCCAATCCTCGGCGTCTGTCTGGGCCACCAGAGCATCGGCCAAGCCTTCGGTGGCCAGATCGTCCGCGCCGGCCGCGTCATGCACGGCAAGACCTCGGCGGTCCATCACCGCGGCCAAGGCGTGTTCGCCGGTTTGCCAAACCCCTTCACCGTGGTGCGCTATCATTCCTTGGTCATCGACAAGACCGCCGTCCCGGAATGCCTGGACATCACCGCTTGGACTGAGACCTCGGCCGGTGAATTGGATGAAATCATGGGCGTGCGGCATCAGACGCTGCCGGTCGAGGGCGTGCAGTTTCATCCCGAATCGATCTTGACCGAACACGGCCACGCCCTGTTGCGCAATTTTCTGAACCGGCCCTGACCCCCCGGAGAACCACCGTATGTCCATCACGCCCCAGGAAGCCCTGCAACGCACCATCGAACACCGGGAAATCTTCTACGATGAAATGCTGTCGCTGATGCGGCAGATCATGGCCGGCGAGATTTCCCCGGTGATGACCGCCGCCATCCTGACCGGGCTGCGGGTGAAAAAGGAAACCATCGGCGAGATCACCGCCGCCGC
>DAIRDI010000178.1:0-6632 GCA_036796235.1 Candidatus Competibacteraceae bacterium
TGCTGTTCTTCGCGATCCTGGCCGGCAATCTGGCGGGCGTCGCGATCGGGCGGGCGGCCTGGTACTACACCTCGTCCAAGCCGGTCACCCGGATCGTCAACGCCTCGAAAACCGGTCCCGCGACCAACATCATCACCGGACTCGCCGTGGGTCTGGAAAGCTGCGCCCTGCCGATGCTGATCATCGTGCTGGCGATCTTCGTCGCCCACCAAACCGCCGGTCAGTACGGCATCGCCATCGCGGCGGTCGGCATGCTGGCGACCGCCGGCATGACCATGACCATCGACGCCTCCGGCCCGATTTCCGATAACGCCGGCGGCATCGCCGAGATGTCGCACCAGCCGCCCGAAGTTCGGGCGATCACCGACGAACTCGACGCGATCGGCAACACCACCGCCGCCACCGGCAAGGGTTTCGCCATCGGTTCGGCCGCCCTGACCGCGCTGGCGCTGTTTGTGGCCTACAAACAAGCCGTCGAACTGGCCCTCGGCGAACCGGTCCCCATGGATATCACCAACCCCCGGGTGATCGTCGGTGTGCTGTTGGGCGGCATGGTGGTGCTGCTCGCCGCCGCCATGACCATGACCTCGGTGGGCCGCGCGGCGATGGAGATGGTCACCGAGATCCGCCGGCAGTTCCGCGAGATTCCCGGCCTGCTGCAAGGCACGGCCAAGCCCGACACCGCCCGCTGCGTGATGATCTCCACCGACGCGGCGCTGCGCGAGATGATCGCGCCGGGCATGCTGGCCGTGCTGGCGCCGGTGATCGTCGGCTTCTTTTTCGGGCCGGTGGCGCTGGGCGGCATGTTGCTCGGGGCCTTGGTGGTCGGCATGAGCATGGCGCTCCTGATGTCCAACGCCGGCGGCGCTTGGGACAACGCCAAGAAGGCCATCGAGCGCGGCGACCTCAAGGGCGAGCGCAAGGGCGGCGACGCGCACGCGGCGGCGGTCATCGGCGATACCGTGGGCGACCCGTTCAAGGATACCAGTGGCCCGGCCCTGAACATCCTGGTCAAACTGCTGTCGATCGTCTCCCTGGTCCTGGTGCCGTTTATCACCTAACCGGCCCGCGAGCTTGCCGTTGCAAGGGGTCTTGCCGGTAGAAAGCCCGCAGTTGCCCGTAAACCTCCGGGTAGTCCTCGGCGAGGATCGCCGGGATTTCAAAAAACGCTTCGCTGATCACGGCGAAGAACTCGCCGGGACTGTCGGCGGCGTAAGGATCCAGCGCCGTCGGCCGGTCCCGGTCGACTTTCCGGCGGATATCGTCGTACGCGGCGGTGAAGGCCCGACTCCAATCCGCCACCGCCATGTCCCGGTGCAGGGGAGGTAGGCCGTCGACCTCGCCCGTCAGCATATCCAACTTATGAGCCATTTCGTGGATCACCACGTTGAGGCCCGGTTCGTCGCGGCTGGCCACGACGTCGGCCCAGGACAGGATCACCGGCCCGCGTTCCCAGGCTTCGCCGATCAGCGGACGATGGACGCTGTGGACCAGGCCGATGGCGTCGGTGTGCTCGTGGTGCGTGAGAAAGCCCTCGGGGTAGAGGATCACCGCGCTCCAGCCCTGGTAATAGTCGAGCCCGAGGTTAAGGATCGGCAGGCAGGCCTGGGCGGCGATGAGCGGTCCCATGTCCGGCGTCAATTCCAGCCCCCCGGCCGGGTCCAGCGCCTTTTCGCGCAGGAACAGGGACGCCAGATCGTGCAACCGCTCCCGTTCCGCCGGGGTCAAACCCTCCAGCATCGGCAATTCGGCGACCGCCGCCCGCCACTCGGTCTCTGGGAGGCGAGCGCGCTCGAGCCACCGCCGTCGCCGCCAGTTCTGAATCAATCCGAACATGAAGGGAGTTGAGATTTGGTCGGGCCAGAATGCAATGCCCAGTCTACTTGGGCGACTTCCCGGTGGGTGAGGTCTCCCGAGTCCGCGCCAGGTAGCGATCCGACCAGCGCGCCAGAGCGTAGATGGGATAACCGATCACCATGACCGCCAGCAGGATGCAGACGATCAGGGCGATGACCTTGGGCAACCGCGCCCACCAGGTATTGACGAAGTACACCAGCCCCCAGATCATCAAGCCGGTGATGCCGAGGGCAACCAGAAAAGCCAGAATATCGCTGCGCTGCATTGGGCTATATCAATACTTCGGACAGTTCTGACAATCATAATCAACAGGTTGGCTTCCATAGGAGGCATTAAATCAAGCTCGGGGGCTGACCGGAGTTTGATAAAAATAACTTGCTGATTTTGCTTGATCTGTTGCCGATGCTCGAAGCGCTGATTTTGCAAGAAGTTTCCTACGTCATCCGCCACAAGGCTGAAAACCAAAACTGTCCGAACCATTGCTATATTTAACGTGGTTAAAAACCTAGCGTATCCGACCTACCCCGTTTCTGGAACCAAAATCATGACGCTGGAGCAACGTCGCTGGCCCATCGACGCGCCGCCGCCATCCATTGATCCAACCGTTGACCGAACCGTCGAGCGCGAGTCGTGATGTCCAAGGCGCTGGTTCTGGCGCTCACCTACGGGCTGATCGCGATCTTCTGGGTCTTCGGATCCAACCAACTCGTGCTGTGGCTGGGCCTAGAAGCGGTCGCGACGGCCCGCCTGCTAACCGTCAAGGACTGGGCGTTCGTCGGCGTCACCACCCTGCTGCTGTTTCTGTTGCTGCGCCAGCTCGAATTCGAGCGGCGCCTGGCGGCCCATCGTCCCGACGCTTTCGCCCCAGCGCCGCGCGCGGTCTGGTTGCCTCTGATCCTGCTGGCGGCGCTGGTGGGCGGGGTGTGGTTATTGGGCGTCGCCGCCTATCGCGAGGTCGCCCCGGCTCTGGCCGACGAAGCCGACATTGCCCGGCATCTGCTGGTCTGGATCGGATTTGTGCTGTTGTTCGCGCTGGGCGCCGGAGTCGCTGGAATGCTGTTCTGGTGGCAGAGCGTCAAGGCGCGCTTCGAGCTGGCGCGACTGCGCGACGAACTGGAAGGCGCCAACCTGCGCCGCCGCTATGAAGCCCTGCTGCAACAATCCCTGGATGTGGTGGTGCTGCTGGCCGAGGATGGCGCCATCCTCGAGGCCAACGATCGGGTGCGAGATTTCTATGGCTATGCTCCCGAAGAGTTGCGGGGCCAGCATGTCAGCGTGTTGCGGGCGCCCGGTTCGCGGGCCGCGGTGGAGAGCGAATACCGTCGGGTGGCCCAAATCGGCGGCGCGCTGTTCGAAGTGGTGCATCAGCGGCGGGATGGGACCACGTTCCCGGTCGAGGTCAGCGCCCGGGCGCTCCTCGATCAAGACCGCCGCTTCTTCCAATCCGTGGTCCGCGATATTTCCGAGCGCAAGCAGGCCGAAGCCGAACTGGCCGAGCGGGAGCGCCGCTTCCGGGGCACCTTCGAGCAGGCGGCGGTGGGCATCGCTCACGTGGCGCCCGATGGCCGCTGGCTGCGGGTCAACGACCAGTTGTGCGCGATCGTCGGCTACGGCCGCCAGGAAATGCTGCAAAAAACCTTTCAGGACATCACCCATCCGGACGATCTGGACAAGGACCGGCAACTGCAAGCGCAGATCCTGGCGGGCCGTATTCACACGTATTCAGTGGAAAAACGCTTTTCGCGCAAAGACGGCGCCATCGTCTGGGTCGATTTGACCCTTTCACTGGTACGGGATACCCACGGCAGGCCCGAGTACTTTATCGCCGTGGTGTACGAGATTACCGGGCGCAAGTTGGCCGAACAGCGGCTGGCGCGGGTCAGCCGGTTCCACGCGGCGCTGAGTCTGACCAATCAGGCGATTTTCCACGGAGAAGACGCCGAGCGCTTGTTCGAAGAGATCTGCCGCATCGCGGTGAAATGCGGCGAACTCAAAGGCGCCTGGATCGGCTTGCTGGAGCCGGATTCGCGGCTGCTGCGGGTGACGGCGGCCTATGGCGAGCTGCGCGGGCGCTTGCTGTCGCTGGACGAGCCGATCGCCGCCGGCGCGGGGTTGCCGTATCGGCCGGCGCGGCTGGTGCTGGCCGACGGCGCGCATTGGGTCGGCAACGATCTGCTGCGCGATTTGGGTGGGGAGGATGCCGACTGGCAGCCGTTGGTGGCGACCGCCGGGGTCCGGTCCTGCGCCGCCTTTCCGCTGAAGCGCGCGGGTGCGGTGGTGGGCGTGTTCAGTCTCTATGCCTCCGAGCCGGAGTTTTTCGATCTGGAACTGATCCGCTTGCTCGACCAGATGGCGGCCAATGTGTCGCTGGCCCTGGAGCATTTCGAACGCGAGCGCCAGCGGCGCCTGGCGGAAGAGGGCCGGGCGCGCGCCGAACGGGAATTACGGCTGGCTGCGGCGGTCTACGAGCAGAGCGCCGAGGGCATCCTGATCAGTGATGCCGACAATCACATCATCATGGTCAATCGCGCTTTCACCACGGTGACCGGTTACTCGCTGGATGAAGTGCGCGGCCGCAATCCGAGCATCCTGTCTTCGGGACGGCATGACCGAAGTTTCTACCAAGCGCTGTGGGCCGACCTGGAGCAGAGGAATCGCTGGCAGGGCGAAATCTGGAACCGACGCAAAAACGGCGAGCTTTATCCCGAATGGCTGGGGATCACCGTGCTGCGCGACGCCGAGGGCAAGGTGGTCAATTACGTGGCTATTTTTAATGACATCGGCGCGATCGCGACGGTCCGGGACCGGCTCCTCGGCGCCAGCGTCCAGCGATAATTTTATCCCAATCCCCACTCCATGACCGATTCACTCCCTCCTGGCCCGCCGCGCTCGCGCTGGTCGCGCCGGTTTCTGCCCCTCGTCCTGCTGGGTCTGGCCGTGGCGGGTTTTCTGCTGTTGCGGGCCACCCGCCCGGTGACGCCGCCAGCGGTAGCCCCGGAACCGGCCTGGCGGGTCCAGGTCGTCGAGGTTCATCCCGGCCGCGTCGCGCCCCATTTGTGGCTGTACGGAACCGTGGAAGCGCCGCGGCGGATCGAACTCGAAGCGGCGGTGGCGGCCGAAGTGGCGCAAGTCCCGATTCAGGAAGGTCAGACGGTCGTTGCCGGCGCGACCCTGGCAGTGTTGGACGACCGCGATCTCGCCCTGATCCTCAGCCAGCGCGAGGCCGAACTGCGAGATTTCGACGCCCAGATGGCCAGCGAGCAGGCGCGCCACGTCGTCCAGCGGGACGCCCTGCTCCGGGAGCGGGCGCTGCGGGCGCTGACGGAGCGGGCGCTGGAACGGGCGCTGGATCTCCACCGGCGAAAAATGACCTCGGAAGCGGCGCTGGACGAGGCCCGGCAAGCGCTGGAACGCCAGGCGCTGGCCGTCGAGATGCGGCAACTGGAGGTCAGCGACCATCCGGCCCGCTTGGCCCAACTCCAGGCCCGCCACGCCCGCGCGACGGCCCTACGGGACCAGGCGCGTCTGGATCAAACGCGCGCGACCATCACCGCGCCTTTCTCGGGGCGCGTCACCCGAGTGCGGGTGGCCCCCGGCGACCGGGTGCGGGTCGGCGATCCACTGCTGGAACTCTACCCGGTCGCCGATCTGGAACTCCGCGCCCAGATTCCGTTCCGCCATCTGCCGGCGTTGCGCGCCGCCCTGGCGGCGGACGAGCCGCCCATCGCCACGGCGCGGGTGGACGGTCGGCCGGTCCGAGCGGTTCTGGAGCGGCTGGGCGGGCAGACCGACCCCGGACGCGGCGGCCTGGACGCGCTGTTTCGGGTCACCGCCGGGGAGGAGGTGCTGGAACCGGGCCGGGTGCTGGCGCTGACCCTGGATTTGCCGCCGGAGGACGATGTGGTGGCGCTGCCCTTTGAGGCGCTGTACGGCTTGAACCGGGTGTATCGCTTGGAGGATGAGCGACTGGCGGCGCTGGCGGTGGAATGGGTCGGCGAGCGGCACGAGGCCGAGGATCGGACCCAGGTTCTGGTGCGCGGTCCCGAGCTGCGCGCGGGCGACCGCATCGTCACGACCCAGTTGCCGAACGCTGTGACCGGTCTCAAGGTCACCGTGGTCGAGTGACGCCATGTCCTTTCGCCATCGCAACGACCTGATCGGTACCTTCGCCCAGCACCCGGTCGCCGCCAACCTGGTCATGATCCTGATGATCCTGGCCGGAGTCTGGGCGTTGGCCCAGCTCAATACCCAGTTTTTCCCCAACTTCGCGCTGGATGTGGTGACGGTGCGCGTGGTGTGGACCGGGGCCGCCGCCGAGGACGTGGAGACGGCCATCACCCATCCCCTGGAGCGGGAACTGCGCAACCTCGACCGGCTCAAGCAGCTCACCTCCACCTCCGCGACCGGGGTCGCCTCGCTCAGTCTGGAATTCGAGGAAGGCGCCGATATCGGGCAGGCCCTGGACGAGGTCAAGCAGGCGGTGGATCAGGTGCGCAATCTGCCGCTGACCGCCGAGCGGCCCGAGATCGCGCGGGTGGTGCGGTACGATCCGATCGCCCGGGTGGTGATCTCCGGGCCGACCGACCGCGCCGAATTGCGCCATCTGGCGCACCGCTTCGAACGCGAATTGCTGGCGCGCGGCGTCGCTCGGGTCGCCATCACTGGCCTGCCGGAGGAGGAGATCGCCATTCAGATTCCCAGCACCGTGGTGCGGGAACTCGGTCTGTCCCTGCCCCAAGTGGCGACCCGTCTGGGCGAACTGAGCCGCGACCTGC
>DAIRDI010000179.1:0-6595 GCA_036796235.1 Candidatus Competibacteraceae bacterium
GTCGCTTGCGTCACCTACCTTCGAACGGGGTGTTTCGAGGGTGCGGTCCACCGTTCGGGTGACGCCTCGTGCGTTGCTCGGTGTGGAATCCGCGGTTTGGTGACTTCCTTCATCCCCCGCTCGCCACCCACGACTACCCGCCCGCCTTGGGAGAGTTCCCCAGAGCCTCGGGATCGTGGGCTGACACCCCCGCCTGGCAGACGCTGTTTCAACTTGTGTTCGACAAGTTCCAACGGAGTCTGTGCATGTATCGGTTTGGCCTTGATTATTCCCTGGCGCGCTGGCGTTCCAGGCGACCTCTCTCTTGCGACAAATTACCTTCCATATCCAGACGTGGGGTGATCGGGTGCGTCGGCCTCGCCGTGGCTGTTCTGGGTATTTCCAGCTCCGTTCATGCCGACGGCGACCGTTCGTCCGTGGAAGTCCTGGATGAAGTCGTGGTCAGCGCCAGCCGCGCGCAATTGCCCGCTCGGGCCGTCGGCAGCGCCGTGACCGTGATCACCCGCGAGGATCTCGAACGCGGCCAGATTCGGCGGGTCGCCGAAGTGCTGCAAGACGTTCCCGGCGTGCGCGTGACCCAGACGACGCCGGGCCAGGTCACCCAAGTCAGCATCCGCGGCTCGCGCAACAATCAGGTGCTGGTGCTGATCGACGGCATCAAGCTCGGCGATCCGAGCTCGACCAGCACCCAATTCCAGTTCGACCATCTGACCTCGCTGGACATCGAGCGCATCGAAGTGCTGCGCGGCAACCAGAGTTCGTTGTACGGCTCCGACGCCATCGGCGGCGTCATCAACATCATCACTCGGCGGGCGACCCAGGACGGACTCTTGGTGAACGCGGAAGGGGAGGGCGGCGCTTACGGCACGACCCGCGGCGGCGCGTCCGTATTCGGGCGGGGTGAGATCGCGGATTTCCGGCTCACGGCCTTCGGCTTTCGCGCCGATGGACCGTCGAACGCGGACCCCAGGACCGCGCCGGGACCCGTCAAGAGCGATCCCTATCAAGCTTATGGCGTCAGCGGGCGATTGGGCCTGCGCTTCACCGAAGCGCTGAACTTCGACGCGACGGGCTTCTACAGCCTGACCGATCTCGACTACGACAACGTCCCGCGCGAAGGCTCCGATTCGGTCGAAAAGGATGAATACGCGCTCGGCGGCCGCCTCACGTACCAGACGCTCGACGGCGCGCTGACCCACGAGATCAACGCCGGCCTCTACAACGCCGAGCGCACCTTCACGACCGGCTTCAGTCGTCCCGGCGGCGATGTTTACGATGGCACCTTGACCCGCGCGGGGTATATCGCGACCGGCCGGCCGATGGAGCGGGCGACGGTGATCGGCGGCGTGAACTGGGAGCGGGAAGAAACCGATCAACTCACCAGCTTCAGCGGCGATTTCTCGGCGAGCGTCGAAACCCGGTCGGTCTTCGGCGAAGTGGCGGTCGAGCCCTTGGACGATCTCACCTTCACCGTGGCCGGGCGGCTCGACGATAACAGCCGCTTCGGAACCTTCGATACCTACCGGCTGACGGCGGCCTACTTTTTCAACGTCGCCGCCGACCTCGACCTGAAGCTGCGCGGCAGTTTCGGCACTGGGGCGAAGGCGCCCGGACTTTATCAACTATTCGATCCGACCTTCGGCAACCGCAATCTTGAGGTCGAGGACAGCCGGGGCTGGGATCTCGGCTTCGACGTGTACTGGGCGCGGCCGCGGCTGGCTTTCGAGGCGACCTATTTCCGCAACGACGTGACCAATGAAATCGCCTTCGGGGCGCGGCCGGATTTGCCGGGCGGCAGCGGCTACATTCAGTTCGGCTCGACCGAGGCGGAGGGCGTGGAGCTGGGGCTGACCGCCCAACCGCTCTCCTGGCTGCGGATCGACCAGAGCTACACCTGGCTGTTGTCCCAGAACGGCGATACCAGCCGCTGGCTCGGTCGTCCGCGCCATACGGGGACGACCGGTTTGACCTTCGGGCCGGCGGAGCAATGGTCGGTTACCACCCGCGCGCGCTACGCCACCGAGAACGCCTCCGGCTTCGGCGGGGTGGCGGATGGCTACGTGGTCGTCGATTTACTCGGCGGCTACCGATTCACGGACGCCGTCGAATTCTTCGGGCGCGTCGAGAATCTGTTCGACACGCATTACCAGACCCAGTACGGCTACCAGACCCGGGGCTTCAGTGTGTTCGTCGGACTGCGGGGGAGTTTCGGCGGATGAGTGCGACGCCGCGCCGTCGCCGAATCGCGAATTGAGAGGTGGGAATGGAAACGATGATCGATCCGGGATCCGCCATCACCCTCGCCGAACGTCTGACGCGGGTTGGCGAGCAGACGCTAAAAAGCCTTCAGGATGGCGGTCCGATCATGGTCATCCTGCTCGGACTGTCGGTGCTGGCGCTGACTCTGGTGCTTCTCAAGCTCTTGCAGTTCGCCAGCCTGCGGATCGGCGCTCGGGCTTTCATCGACGAAGCGCTGGGCCATTGGACGGCGCTGCGCCCCGAGCTGGCCCTGCAAGCACTCGCCGCCACGCCTAACCCCATCGCCCGGGTGCTGGAAACCGCCATGCGGGGCCTCAACCACCCGAATCTCGGGCAGGACGTGGTGCGCGAGGACGTGCTGCGGGTCGCGGCGGCGCAATATCAGGCGCTGAATCGTTATCTCCGGGGTCTGGATGCCATCGCCACGCTGGCGCCCTTGCTCGGGTTGCTCGGCACGGTGTTGGGCATGATCAACGCCTTCCAGGCGCTGGAAGCCGCCGGGGGTCGAGCCGATCCCGCGCAACTGGCGGGAGGCATTTGGGAGGCGCTGCTGACCACGGCCTTCGGTCTGGCGGTGGCGATACCCACCGCCGCCGCCCTGCATGGTCTGGAGAGCATCGTCGAGCGGGCGCGGCACGCCATGGAAGATGCGGTGACCCGAGTTTTTACCCGCGACGCGCGAAGCGTCCCGCCCTTGCCACCCGCGTTGAGCGATGGACCGGCGCAGGTCAATCATGCGCATTGAACCGATTCCACCGCGCCGCCGCCGGTCGTTTTTAGCGCCGATGGTCGATGTGGTGTTCCTGCTGCTGCTGTATTTCATGCTGGTGGCGAACGTGCAGGACTTGCGCGCCATTCCTCTCAACGCGCCGGCCGCGACCGGCGGCGCGCCGACGGAGGATCTGCTGGTGATTCGGCTTCTGGCGGACGATGTGTTGGAGCTCAACGGCACGCCGGTCGGCTTGGACGAGCTGGCGCTCCGACTGCGCGACGCCTTGAACCATGATCCCGACCTGGCGGTGTGGGTGCGCCCCGCATCCGCCGTGCCGTTGCAACAGCTCGTACGGGTCATGGATCGGGTGCGGGCGACCGGCGTCCATCACTTGAACCTGGTTTCGGAATAGGAGCGGCCGTCATGCGCTGTTCCGCCCCCCCGCCGCGCCGCGTCCGCGAACCCATCGCGCCCTTGATCGACGTGGTGTTTTTGCTGTTGATCTTTTTCATGCTGATCGGGGTGATCGCGCCGCTGGATCTGTTCCCGGTGGAGCCGCCGACGGCGGAACGCGCCAGCGCGGAGGAGGGCGGCAAGCTGACGATTCTGCTGGCCGCGGACGGTCGTCTGGCCTTCGAAGGGCAGGAACTGGATTTGCCGACGTTGCAAGCCCGGCTGGGCGAGCGGCTGGGCGAGGCGGAAGGAAGGGGGGCCAGCGTGGAACTGAAGGCGGATGCGACGGTGGATTCGGGGCAGGTCATCGCCGTGTTGGAGGCTCTGCGTTCGGCGGACGTCGAGCGGTTGGCGTTGCTGACGGTGCGGGGAAATCCCTGATGAACGGCATTTCGAGCGGACGGGCGATAGTCGCGGCGGTCCTGGCGCTTCTGGCGCATCTGGGCATCGCTTACGCGCTGTTCGCCTCGCCCCCCGCGCCGCCGACCTTGCCGTCATTACCCATCGAAGTGACGTTGCTACCGGTCCAGACCGCCGCGCCCGCCGCCCCCGCGATGGCCGAACCTGCGGCGGACCCACTGCCTCCACCCATCGCCACGGCGCCGCCGCCCGAACCCAAGCCCGAACCCAAGCCCGAACCCAAGCCGAAGCCCGAACCCAAGCCGAAGCCCCGGCCGGTCGTTCGCCCGGAACCGCGCCCGCGTCCGGTCGAGCGTCCGCTGCCCGCGCCCGTTGCGCGAGCCGCACCCACGCCGCCGACCGTCGCCACCGCCCCACGCCCGGATGCCGACCAGACCGCCAGGGCGAGCCAGCCGGCCTTCGACAGTCCCGCTCGCCCCCTGTCGAACAATCCCCGGCCGCGTTATCCGTCCTTCGCCCGCCGGTCGGGGCACGAGGGGCGGGTGATGGTGCGGATCGTCGTGCTGCCCAGCGGCGCGGTGGGAACCGCCGACATCGTCCGGAGCAGCGGTTCGCCGGCGCTCGATGAAGCGGCGTTGGCGACGGTGCGGCGCTGGCGGTTTCATCCGGCTCGCCGGGCCGGTCAGGCGGTCCGCGCCACCCTGGATGTGCCGATTACCTTCAGACTCCACGATCAAGGTTGAATTGATGACTTGTTTTTTTACTGGCGGTACGCCCCGCGTTGGCTTCTCCCTTTTCACTTTCCTTGAGGGTTGGGGGGGATTCCGCGTGGACAGTGGATCGAAAATCCCTCTCGACCCTCTCTTTTCTTCCAAGGCGATAGCCGAGCAAATCCCCAATATGAAACCGTCGGCGGAGACTCGGAGGGTTATCGCGTTTGGCCTGCTGGTCGGGCTGCTGTTGCTCGGACCCGGCTATGCCGGCGGTACGGCGGAGGCGACGCCAACGACCCCCCTGACCACGGGTTGCCTGGAGCGCTACGATCCCGAGACCGACTACTTTCCGGAAAAAGCCACGCTGACTCATGCCCAGGGCTTCACCCTGGAGTATTTCCAGCACTATAAGGTCGTCACGGTGACGACGCCCTGGCCCAACGCCCAAGAGGCGTTCCGTTACCTGCTGGTCCAGTGTGGGGCGCCGGTCCCCGAGGGCTTCGCGGACGCGCAGGTCATTCAAATTCCTGTCCGTTCCGTCGCCGTCCTGTCGACGACCCACCTGCCGCATCTGGAACGTCTGGATGCCCTGGATCGATTGGTCGCCGTGAGCGCCCGCGACAGCGTGTATTCGCCGACGGTGCGGGAAAAGATCGCGGTGGGTGCAGTCACGGAAATCGGACGCGGCCCCAGCATCAATCTGGAGATGATTCTCGATCTGGGTCCCGAGCTGGTCACGGCGGTCGGCCACGATCAACCGCAGTACAACACTCATCCTCTGCTTCAGCGGGCCGGCGTCAACGTCGCCGTCAACGCCGAATACGTCGAGCCGACCCTGCTGGGCCGCAGCGAATGGCTGAAGTTCACCGCCGCGTTTCTCAATCTGGACGGGCGCGCCGAGCGCGAGTTCGCCGGGATGGTCGAACGCTACGAGGCTTACGCCGCCCGGGTCCGGGAGATTCCCGCCGCGCAACGGCCGAGCGTTTTCGGCGGCTCTCTCCATCGCGACGTTTGGTACGTGCCCGGCGGCGACAGCTATATCGCCCGGTTGGTGGCGGATGCCGGAGGCCGGTATCTCTGGGCCGACGATGCGCGGCAGGCCAGCATTCCCCTGAGCTTCGAAGCGGTCTTCGAGCGGGCGGGGGACGCCGAGGTCTGGTTCACCAGCGGCCTTGACTGGTTCACCCGCGCCGATTTGCGCGCCGCCAACGAGCGCTACGGAGCCTTCCAGGCGTTCCATGAAGGGCGGGTTTACAACATCAACGCCCGATTAAACGAGCACAAGGCGAATGATTACTGGGAGAACGGGATCGTCGAACCGGATGTTATTCTGGCGGATGTCATCAAGATTCTGCATCCCGAGCGCCTGCCGGAGCATCGCCTGAAGTATTACCGGCGGTTGCCATGAGCGCCGTTCTGGATTCCTCTCTGCTGCAAGGGAGAGCGGAGCAGGGGGAAATGAGGGTCGACGGCTGGCGCAACCCGCTCGCGCTCGGCGGTTTGATCCTGGCGCTGGTCGGCGCTTTCTTGCTGAATCTGGCGTTGGGGTCGGTGCGCATTCCCCTGAGCGATGTCGCCGCGGTGCTGGCCGGCGGGGAAGCGAGCAAAGCCAGTTGGACCTACATCATTCTGGAGTTCCGTCTGCCCAAGGCGCTGACCGCCATGCTGGCCGGCGCGGCGCTGGCGGTCAGCGGCCTGCAAATGCAGACCCTGTTTCGCAATCCCCTGGCCGACCCCTACATCCTGGGAGTCAGCGCCGGGGCCAGTCTGGGGGTGGCGCTGGTCGTGCTGTCCACCGGCGCCGCCACCGGCTTTCTGGCCAGCGTCGGCCTGCTGGGTGATCTGAGCCTGATCCTGGCCGCCATCACCGGCGCCGCCATCGTCACCGGCTTGGTCATGATCGTCGCCCGCTGGCTGCGGCAGGCCATGACCCTGCTGATCCTGGGCCTGATGATGGGCTACGCCACCGGGGCGGTGGTCAGCATCCTGATTTATTTCAGCGTCCCCGAGCAGATTCAGGCGTACATCACCTGGACCTTCGGCAGTTTCGGCGGCGTGACCTGGCGCCAGCTCGGGATTCTGGCGCCGGTGATCGGCG
>DAIRDI010000180.1:0-6573 GCA_036796235.1 Candidatus Competibacteraceae bacterium
GTAAGCCAGGGCGGCGGCGGACAGCAGGGCGATGGCCGGGTAGGGCGGTCGGAGCGGTGTAGTGTTTGGAGCAGTCATGGCGTGTTTGCCGGTCAGGACGGTCCGCCGGTCAGCGGCACGAAGCGCACCGGCGGAATCTGTCGATGCCTCTGACGCTCGACCGGCGGAATCCGCCGCGCGAGAGGGAGTAACTACGGCGCTCGGTCGATTTCGTCATGCGTGGCGACTCGTCTGAGAAACGCCACACTGCTTTCGATGATCTCGAATGACAGCTTGTAGTTGCCCGTGATGTGGATCGTATAAACGCTCGGATTGGCGTAACCTTTCAGCTTCTCAAAACCAAGACCCGACGGGCGCGGGTTTCTCAGCAGATCCTGGATTTTTTCATCCACGCGGGCTTGCAGTGCCGCGGTGAGCTTTCGATAGTCGCGAGCATAGCGCTTGCTGGGCGCAACCGCCGTTATCGCCACGCCACCAGCGCCAATCGTCGTCATGACGCCAGGATGTGCTTGCGCAATTCCAAGGCGCTGTCGAAGCGATTGTCCTGGGTGGAACGACTTTCGCGCGCCAGCTCATAGCCGATCAACAGTCCGGCGAGCGCGGCAATGACCGATTCCGTTTCGACCAGCGCCTCAAGATGCTTCTCATACGCTTGGCCCAACAGGTCGCGCTGGGTTTGGCCGAGCGTCGGATCGTGGTCGATCCGCCCGCGCCGCCCGATACCCAGCGCGATCCGTCGGCGCAAGGCATCCGCGACCACTTCCAGCGCGTCAGCCAGGGTTCCATCGTCATCCAGGGCGGGGGAAGCGGGCGATACCTGATTTTCCAGATTCCGCAGCATGTCGATAAGGGCGCTTCCCGCCCCGGCCAAAGTCTCCAGCATCCGACCTTCGGCCTCCAGATTGTCCGCCGTGATATCCACCGCGCGCAGCACCGCAAGGCCACATTCCGCGATTTGGGCATAGGCGCGCACGGTCTGTATTTGTGGGTATTCAACCATCGCCAACATGTTCGTTGCTCCTTCATGCCGGCCACTCTCTAACAAGTTAGCCAATTTGGAGTGGGTGTGATTCAAAGTGATGCGAGCCGCATGATGCCGCATGATCCACTGATTCAGTGGATGGTTGGATACTGTTCTACAGGCGGTTAGATTTCCTATCCTTTTTTCTACCGCAATTCCACCCGCAGCTCGCGCCCCAAGGCCTTGGCGGCTTCCAGCAAGGTGTTCAACTGAACCGTGGTTTTTTCAGGATCAAGCAGGCGATCCAGTTGCGAGCGGCTGGTGTGCATCCGCCGGGCCATCTCGGTTTTGGTAATCCGATCCTGCTTCATCCGCTCTTCGATTTGCCACGCCAAAACCCGCTTGACGGCGGTGGCCGTGGCTTCTTCGAACCGGCCTTCCTCCCGGAGAAAATCCTCCAGGGTCGATCCGATGTGGGGGTTATCGGTCATCGTTGGGTCTCCTTCATACGTTTGACCGCCAAATTCAGATCGGCGGCGGGCGTCTTTTGGGTCTTCTTCATGAACCCGTGCAGCAACACCATCTGGCTTTCGGCCAGGCAAAACAAAACGCGCGCCTCGCGGTTGCCGGGCAAGGCGCTCCGCACTTCCCACAGCCCCTGGTACGAACTCAGGGAACGGCACAGCGGCATACCGAGCGGCCAACCCAACTCCACCGTGCGCAGATCGTCGCCGACGATCTTGCGATCTTCCGGATCGAGATCTTTCAACCATTCCCTGACTGGCAGGTTGCCGGCCGCCGTGCGATAAAAAGCGACCGTAACTCTTTTTGCGCCTTCTGAAGCCATCGGTGATAAGTACCATCCAGGGTACTTATCGGTCAAGAGAGGGCCGAACACTTTCCACCAACAAGCCAGTCGAAACCAGCGCCCGGGAGCTTCCGGAGCGGGTCGGGCGGTCTTGAAGTTCGGCGGGACCTGAAAATGAGCGGTACAATGAAAAGGATAAAAAACGACGCGCGAAGGTGGGAAACATGCTGGCGAAACTCAAGCCATTCGGCCCGCTCATCAACCTGATCCCGAATACCGCCATCCAGTTTCTGGATTTCGGCTTGAACCTCAACGATGCACGAGTGTCGCGGGCGTTCCTGACTGAAACCGGCGCGGACGGGCGCGTCGTCCTGACTGCGCTGTACGCCGACGACGCCAGCGGCCAGTTCGTGACCCAGGACGGGCGGGCGATCCAGCCGGAGCAGGTCTACTCCCTCAATGCCGCCAAGGCTGCCGCCATCCTCGACAGCGCCTGGATACCCGTACCCTTCCTGCGGGTGCGGGAGCCGCGCCCGGATGGCTGCCACCTGTTCGACAAGGGGCCGACCAACTGGGCGCGGGCGCGGCTGGTGGAATTGCCGGCGCCCGATGTCGAGGGCCATACTCACCGCGTTACCCTGGCGTTCGACACCCAGTTGCTGCCGACCCGCGAGGGCCGACCCTATCTCGCCCCCAGCCCGCTGGATATGCAGTCCGGCGAGGAATTCGCGCTGACCGACGCCGAAGCCGATACCGGCTGGTTCCTGGAGCAGGAATGGGTGCGGGAATGGCTGTACCAGCGCTTCCACGCCTTCGAACTACGCCGCCGCGCCCCGCGCCGGGTGGACGAGGCCGAACTGCGCAAGAGCCCGGATACCGTGGCGGCGTATCTGACCGTACTGACGCTCCTGGTTCGGACGATCCGACCGCCGCGCCTGCGCTTCACTTTCGTCGGCGAGGGACCGACCGCCCGGCTCAACCGGCCGGTGGGCGTGGACCTGGTGCTCGACATCGGCAACTCCCGCACCTGCGGTATGTTGATGGAAACCAGCGGCGACGATCCGGTGGACATGAACGACAGCTACCGGCTGGAGTTGCGCGATCTGTCGCGGCCCGAGCAGGTCTACGACGAACCCTTCCCCAGCCGGATCGAATTCGCGCGCTGCGCCTTCGGCGACGACAAACTGTCGCGCCGCAGCGGCCGGGCCAGCGCCTTCCTGTGGCCGACGGTCACCCGAGTGGGGTTCGAGGCGCGGGCGCTGTCCTGGTTCAGCCACGGCGCTGAGGGCAACACCGGCCTGTCTGGCCCCAAGCGGTATTTATGGGACACCGAACCGCGCCACCACGCCTGGCGCTTCAATCCCGGACCCGACGGGGCCAGCGGCGACAGCGGTCCGGTGACCACCGGTCCGTTCGTCGGTTACCTGCGCGAGGATGGCGAGGAATTGCAGCCCGGCGAGCCGCCGGCGGTGACCGCCCTGTTCTCGCGCGGCTCGCTGATGAGCTTCCTGGTCGCCGAAGTGCTGTTGCAGGCGCTGGTCCAGGCCAACTCGCCGGCCCGGCGCTACGAGCGGGTCCATTCCGAAGCGCCGCGCCGGCTGCGGCGGGCGATCCTGACCCTGCCCACCGCCATGCCGCTGGCCGAACGCAAGCTGTTCGCCCGCCGGGTCGGCGCCGCCATCCGCTTGACGTGGCGCGCGCTGGGGCTGGACGAGAGCCAGGCGCCGGAGCCGTTCCTGCAATGGGACGAAGCCACCGGCACCCAAATCGTGTTCCTCTACAACGAGATCAAGCACAACTTCCAGGGCGACGCGGCTCTGTTCTTCCAGGTGTTCGGCCGGGTCCGGGAGGGCTACGGCGAGGCCCCCTGCCTGCGGCTGGCCAGCATCGACATCGGCGGCGGCACCACCGACCTGATCGTCACCACCTACCAGCTCGAAGGCGGCACGGCGGTCAAGCCGACCCAGGAGTTCCGCGAGGGTTTCAACATCGCCGGCGACGATGTGCTGTGCGGGCTGATCGAGCGCAACGTGCTGCCGGCGTTGCTGGACGCTCTCCGCCGGAGCGGCGCGGCTCATCCCGAGGAGTTGCTGGCCCGGCTGCTGGGCGCCAACCGCGGCGATCAGGCCGAGCGCGACCGGACCCTGCGCCGGCAGTTCGCCAGCCAGGTGGCCTTGCCGCTGGCGCTGGAACTGCTGCACCGCTACGAGAATGCCGACCTCAGCGCCGGCAACGAGGCCGTGACGCTGCGGCTGGCCGACGTGTATCCGGCCGGCGCTGGACCGCACGAGCAGGTGGTGGCGTTCCTGGAGGATGCGGCGCGCGCCGATGGCGGCCAGGGGTTCAAGCTGGCGGACGTGGCGTTTTCCACCACCATGCTGGCGCTGGATACCACGGTGCGCCGCATCCTCGGCCAAGTGCTCAGCGATCTGTGCGAGGTGGTTTATCTGTACGACTGCGACTATCTGTTGATTTCCGGGCGGCCCTGCCGGCTGCCGGCGGTCCGCTCGGCGATCCTGGCCAAACTCCCGGCGCCGCCGGACCGCATCGTCAGCCTGCACGCCTACCGGGTCGGCGACTGGTATCCGTTCCGCGCGGTCAGCGGCCGGCTGACCGATCCCAAGACCACGGCGGCGGTCGGGGCGATGGTCTGCGCGCTGTCGGAAGGGCAGTTGTACAAGTTCAACCTGCGCAGTCGCGAGTTGGGGATGAAGTCCACCGCCCGCTTCGTGGGGGTGCTGGAACAGACCGGCCGGCTCAAGCAGGACAACGTGCTGTTCGCCAATCTGGAGCTGGAGGATCGCAAGACCCGGCTGCCGGAAGCGACCTGCGATTTCTACGCTCCGGTGTTTCTGGGATTCCGGCAACTGGCGGTCGAACGCTGGCCGGCCACGCCGCTGTACCGGATGACCTTCGCCCGCCCGCAGGATGCTCGGTCCAAGGCTCTGCCGCTAAAGGTCACGCTGGAGCGTTCCACCGACGAGAACGCGGACCTGGATTTCAAGGTCAGCGCGGTGGCCGACGCCGACGGCAACCAGCAGCCGGCCGGGGTGGTGCTGCTCAAATTGCAGACCCTCAAGGACGAATACGGCTACTGGCTGGATACCGGCATTTTCTCGATCTCGGCCCGGTCTGGCGCCTGAAACCCCTCACCTGAAACCTTGTTTTGGAGGTTGCCATGACTGTAACCAACCTGATTACTCCTGAGCCGCCGACTGTGCCGAAGCCAAGGCGAACGACCCGGGAGTCCGGTTCCCCCCCCAGCGAGATCATCTATCCCGACAGCGATGGAAAGCCCATGGCGGACAATACCCGGCAATTTGACACCATCGTCATGATTCAGGGTGGGTTGGCCGCCCTCTTCGCCGGGCGACCGGATGTGTTCGTGGCGGGCGATCTGCTGTGGTATCCAGTGGAAGGCAGCAATACGATTCGGGCCGCGCCGGATGCGATGGTGGCGTTTGGCCGTCCGCCGGGCTATCGGGGTTCGTACAAGCAATGGGCGGAGGGTGGTCTGGCGCCGCAGGTCGTGTTCGAGGTGCTGTCGCCGGGCAATACCCGCGCGGAAATGGCGCGCAAACGCCAGTTTTATGAGCGATACGGGGTCGAGGAATATTACGAATATGACCCGGACCGGGGGCAGTTGCGGGGCTGGTTGCGCCGGGCGGAGCGCCTGGAAGCCATACCGGAGATGGCGGACTGGGTCAGTCCGCGCCTGGGGATACGGTTTGCCCTGGAGGGGATGGACTTGGCGCTGTATCGGCCGGATGGGCGACGCTTCGAGACCTTCGTGGAACTGGATCAATCCTACGAAACCGAACGCCAGCGGGCCGAAACCGAACGCCAGCGGGCCGAAACCGAGCGCCAGCGGGCCGAAACCGAGCGCCAGCGGGCCGAAACCGAACGCCAGCGGGGCCGCGAGGAAGGTTTGCAGCAGGCGCTGGAGCGGTTGATCGCTGCGGGGATGGTGGAAGCAGAAGCCCGGCGGCTGTTGGGGTTGGAGTAGAGATCAGGTGAGTTGGCAATCGACGCAGAACCGAGTCTAATTTTCTACAGCGAATCCGCCATGACCGCCACCGAAACCACCCTCAGCAGCACCTGCCGCACCCTGGAGCAGGTCGGCGCCGAATTCCTGACCTGGCTGGACGAGAACGCCGAACGGGTCCGCCAGGAAAAGGCGGGGCTGACCAAGGAGTTCCGCCGCCTCGCCGCCCAGGCCCGCCGGCTCGATCAGGCGGTGCGGCGGCCGATGTGCGTTGGGGTATTCGGCCCCAGCCAGTCCGGCAAGTCCTATCTGATTTCGGCCCTGGCCCGCAAGGGCGCCGCGCCGCTGCTGGCCGATTTCGCCGGCCGGGAAATCGACTTCATCCGCGACATCAACCCGGAAGGCGGGCGCGAGTCCACCGGGCTGGTGACCCGCTTCACCCTGCAACCGGCATCCGCCGCGACCCCTGCCGCCCCGGTACAAATGCGGCTGTTGACCCAGACCGATCTGGTCAAGATTCTCGGCAACACCTATTACGCCGACTGCGACCACAGCAATGACGATCCACTGACCCAGGCGCAGTTGACCGAACTGCTGGCTGGACTGGCCCCGGCGGCGCAGGCGCAGCCGGTGGACCCGCTCACCGCCGACGATGTGTACGACCTGCAAGCCTATTTCGAACGCTATTTCAAGGGTCAGGAGCGGGTGCGCCTGCTGCGGCACGGCTACTGGGAGCAGGCCGCCGAATTGGCTCCCCGCCTGCTGATTCAGGATCGCGCCCGGCTGTTCGGCGCGATCTGGGGCGGGATCGAGGCGTTC
>DAIRDI010000181.1:0-6542 GCA_036796235.1 Candidatus Competibacteraceae bacterium
AGGTGTCGGCTTGGGCCATGGCATCGGGGCCGCCGGAAAACAGTGGGTTCTTCGCGAGCAGGTGCGAGCACATCTCGCACTTGGCGATCTGGCCAAACGGCCCATCGAACAGATACTGCGGGACGTTGAAGGGACAGCCGTACACGCAGTAGCGGCACCCGATGCAGGCGTCGGGGTCGTGAGTGACGACGCCGGTTAACGGGTCCTTGCGCATCGCGCTCACCGGGCAAACCGAGACGCAGGACGGATCGACGCAGTGCAGGCAATGCCGCTTGATGAAGGCGTAGCCGTCGATCTCGCGGTCTTTTTGCGCCATCGTGCCGTTCTGGTACAGGCGAATCACATTCAAGGTCTTGCCGGAAATATCCTTCGCCGCCTCCCAGGTTCCTTCATTCCAGTTGGCCAGGGCTTGGGGTTGCTCGACCGGCATATCATTCGCTTCCTTGCAGGCGACCACGCAGGCCCGGCAACCGATGCACTGCGTGGAGTCGTACAGCATGCCGATGGCTTTGGGCGGTAAGGTTTTCGACTCGCGCTTGCCGAAAGCCAGCGCGTCGTTGACCGGGGCGGCGGCCGCGGCGGTAATGGCGCCGGCGGCGCCTTGTAGAAACTGTCGGCGGTTCATGCTCATGGCGCGCACCTCCTACGGCTTGGCGTCGGGACTTGAATCGGCGGGCGGTTTTTTGCCTCCATCCATGCCGCGCAGCGCCATCGCGCCGGCCCCCACCGCCAGCCCGGCGACCCCGGCGGTGATCGCCGCCGCAGCCGGCGTAATCCCTTCGCCCTTGGGCATATCCACGAGCGGGAACGCGGTCGGCGGGGAAAACGTCTTCACCGTGGCCAGGGCATGCAGCGGCTTGGTAAACCCGATGCCCTCCTCGGTGCAGCCGAAGCAGGGATGTCCGATGCCCACCGGCCAGTTCCCCTCGCCCACGTCGCCGAAGCCGATGGCCGGACAGTTGGCGTAGGTCTCCGGCCCCTTGCAGCCGAGTTTGTACAGGCAGAATCCCTGACGGTGACCGTAGTCGCCAAATTCCAGGGCGAAGCGTCCGGCGTCGAAATGCGGACGGCGCTCGCAGTTCTCATGAATGAGCCGGCCGTAGGCGAATTTCGGCCGGTTCTTGCCATCCAGATCCGGCGGCTTGCCGAAGGTCAGCAGATAGAGAACGGTGGACAGGAAGTTGTAGGGATTGGGCGGACAGCCGGGAATATTGACCACGGTCTTGCCGGGCAACACCGATTGCACGGACTGCGCCTGCGTCGGATTGGGGTCGCTGGCGGGAATGCCGCCCCAAGAGGCGCACGAGCCGATGCCGATGATCGCCGCCGCGCCTTCCGCGGCCTCCCGCACCACGTCGATGATCGGCCGGCCGGCCACCATGCAGTAGATGCCGCCATCCTTGGTGGGAATGGAACCGTCCACCACCAGCACGTACTTGCCCCGGTTAGCCTCCATGGACTTATGCTTGTACGCCTCGGCCTGATGCCCCGCGCCCGCGTTCAACGTCTCGTGGTAGTCGAGCGAGATCATGTCGAGGATCAGGGTTTCGAGGGTCGGATGATAGGCGCGCAGCAGCGACTCGGTGCAGCCGGTGCATTCCTGGGCCGACAGCCAGATCACCGGGGGTCGCGTCGGCGCGGTGGCCGCCGCCGCGATGCGCAGGCCCATCATCGACGACAGGCCCAGGGTGGCGGCGACCCCGGTGCAATAAGTGAGGAACTGGCGGCGGGTGAGCCCGCCCAAACCGCCTTCGTAGCCGTCGAGGTCCCGGACCATGCGGGCCTCGAGATCGTGATTGCTGACCGATTCCATGAACACGCCCCTTGCTTGCCGGACTGATATTCAGGGAATTTAGTGGAATCTCGGTGGGGCCGGTTTGATGATTGTCAAAAAATGGAAATTTTTTGTCAGGCGAAAACGACGGTCGCTGGGTGCGTGGCTTGCGCGCTTTCGGACGACTTGCGCTGAAATGTGTTACATAGTGTTCTCGTTCGGAAAACCTCAGTCGCCGAAGCAAGCATGTTTTTCGTTGACGCTCGAGGATCTCGGCTTTGGCCATTAGGCGGTGGAAGCCAGTTGATCGATGATCCAGCAAGACCTCCCAATCCTCCAGGGTCAATCCGTGAGGTTCGGGTTGATCCATTGGCGGTGCGCCATCAGACAGACCAGACCCGGACCTGCACGTGGCGCCATCCCGGTTGAGTAAAAAGTGCGGTAAACGGCGCCCAAATCGCTGTCATTGCTTCGGGCAGAGGCATCATCAGTGGGGTATCCTCCTCAATGGGTTTGGTCACCCGGATTAGGATACCCCATCGATGTCTCTGCCTACTTCAATCCGCGCGTCAGAACCCCAAAATGGCCAAAGTCGAGATATCATCCAGTCTCCTGAAATAGGGAACAGCCATGAACGTCAAGCCAATCCTGTTTTTGGTGGGCCTCTTCTGTTCGACAGGAGGGGGAGCGGTTACCGTTTTGCAGATGACGCTCGCCCAAGCCCTGAGCGGCTCGGAGTTGGTGTTTGAGGGCCGCGTGATCGGCCAGCAGGTGCATCCCAGCCTCGACCAATCCCTGATCTACACCCACGTCACTTTCCAGGTGATGGATGTGATCAAAGGGCAGGTGCCGGGGGATACGGTGCAACTCGCTTTCACCGGCGGTACGCTTGGGGATCTCACCCTGCGGATCGCCGGGATGCACGTTCCAGAGGTCGGCGAGCGCGGGATTTATTTCGTGGAGTCATTGCGTCGCCAGCAGACCAACCCCTTGTTTGGTTGGGATCAGGGTCATTACGTGGTGCTCGTCGATCCAGCCGACAAAGCGCAGAAGGTCTATACGCAGGGGCGACGTCCGGTCACCGGGTTTGCGTCTGAGGCTGTCGCCCAAACTCAAGAGCTGAGTTCCGGCCACGTCCTGGGCCTGTCCGTGGGGCAGGATGAAGCTTCCAACGGCGCCATGACCCTGGAAGCATTCAAACAGGGGCTGCGTGACCGGCTGCGGCAGGGGAGGTAGCGATATGCGCAAGATAAGCATCGGCCTTCTGGGGAGCATACTGGCGCTCACCGGTGGCTGGGTTTGGGCGGCGAGTTGTGCCTATACCGGTGTGACATGGCCCGGCCCCTCCACCAGCATGTTCGTTCAACCGTCGATGGGCTCGACCTACATTACCGCCTACCAGGAAGCCGCCCAGATCTGGACCACGTCCACCGTGTTCTCATTCAGCGTAGGCCAGGACCGCACCGCCGACCCGTGCTCCAACCCGAATACGTCCATTCCCAAGAATGGAGTCAAGTTCGACAACACGGATTGTGGCAACCCCTGGGGAACCGGGGTGCTGGCGGTGACCTACTGGTGGGGGTACGACGCCACCTTCATCCAGGCAGGGATTGTGTTTAACCGTAACGTACCCTGGGGCGTCTACAACGGACCCTGGTCCGATTCACAACCCGACTTTCGGCGCATCGCGGTCCATGAATTGGGACATGTGATCGGGCTCGCTCACGAATACAACGTTCCCTCTATCATGTATTACTGGTTTGAAATTGGCGATGTTTTGGAGGTCCCAACTGCTTACGACATCGGCTGCGTGAATGCCCTGTACGTGGCCGCCGTCCCCCCGGAGATGCAACTGGAGTCTCCCGTCCACGGCGGCGTCAGCTCAGGAGTATCCAATATTCGGGGCTGGGCCATCGGTCAAGCGGGCATCGACTATGTGGAACTCAGCATCGACGGAGCTTTGCATGGAAATATTCCGATCGGCGGTCGGCGGGGTGATGTGGCGGCGGAATTCCCCACCTATCCCGGTTCCGCCACCTCCGGCTTCTCCATGGCGTTTAACTACGGCAACCTCTCGCCGGGCGCCCACACGGTGACGGTGAAAGCGGTCGGCAGGGATCAGGCGTCGGCCACCCGATCCGCGATTTTCACAGTGGTCCGCTTCGACGATCCGTTTATCGCGGACCCGTTAGCCGTAAACCTGAGCAGCGCGAGCGCCTCGCTCGACGCATCCAGTGTATACCTCTCGCACGTCCTGGCCGGGGACACGTTCTACGACCTGATCCTGAGATTCAATCCGGAGAGTCAGAAATTCGAGCCGATTCAGATTTCGCCGGTTCCCTGAGCGTTGAACGGTTCGATCTGCAACAAAAGATGTAATGCCCATTTTGAAAAAGTCGCCGATCATGCAGGTCGTGGGGGAACTGTCGGGCGATCTGCTCGGCGCCGGGCTGATCGCGGCGCTGCGTGAACGCTATCTCCAAGCGCGGTTTGTCGGGATCGGTTCAATTAATCGTCAGCGAGCCAGGGGACAAGCCTGGCGCAAGGCCACCGATTTGCTGCAACAGGCGCGCACGGCGTCCTGGACAGACTGGTCACCCGCGCAACTGGCGGATTTCGTGGAGACCATCCTGCGTCTACAAACTACTGACGCTCAGCCGCGAGGAGATTCAAGCCATGTTGGGACTGATCGACACCGATCTCAAACAAACCCGCTTTTATCAGGAAGTCTTTGCCGAGGGCCGCCAGGAAGAAAGCGTGCAACTGGCGCTACGGCTCTTGCGGCGGCGGTTCGGGACGCCGCTGGCCGCCGCGCACGAGCAACGGATTCGCGGCCTTTCGCTGGAGCAGGCCGAAGCTCTGACGGAGGCGCTGCTGGATTTACGGACGCCGGACGATCTCGGATCCTGGCTGGCGACCCAAGACGCATCGTCGGCTTGAAGCGGGCTCAGCGTCCAGAAACGGAGCTTTGTGGAAGGGGCGGATCGTCGACTCGCCCTTTTCAGGATGCTGGGAAGCTGTGCAGTCAATCGTGGCCACGAAAACCAGCCCGCCGCCTGAAGCGAAACCAACCTCGTTTCCGGCTAAATTCTTAGTTGCAATGCAGCATTATTTTTGGTGTAAGGATCGGAATATCACAGATATAATACATAAAACTAAACCTATCGTGAGGTAGGGGCAGAAAGTCGCGGATCCTGAGCCGATTAGTTTAAGGAAAGCCGGACTGCCGAGGGCGACCATCGTGAAGATCGGGCGAGGCAGTGCGGCTTTTTTATTTTGATCGGGCGAGCCATGCCCGGCGAGCCGCCGCGACCGTGGCGCCAGCCACTCCCTCAGGCATTCAATCTGGCGCAGAGCCGGTGAACGGCTTGCAGGCGCAATGCCGCGCTGACTCGGCCCATTTCCTTCGCCACCAGGGCGCGATTCAGCGAAACCACCTTGTCGGTCCGGATCCAACTGGCTTTGGGCAGGGTTCCGCTCCGCATGTCGGGCTGGTTGAGGGCGATACCCTCGGGGTGTCCGGCTTGCGAGGTGACGGCCATGGCCAGGAAATCGCCGTACCCGTCCGGCGCGGTCAACAGCAACACCGGGCGGCGTTTGGCAGCCCGCAAATCGGAAAACGGAAACGGCAAGACCACCAAACTACCGGCCTCAAGCATCGTTCCACACCTCGTCCTCGGCGTTGTCCCAAACGGAGGCGAGAGCGGATTCCTGGGCGCGGATCAAATCGCGGTCGGCATGGCGACGATCAGCTTCGAAGCGCTCGATCTCCAGGCGCTCGATCCGGACCGCTCGACCGATATTGACGGTAGACACTTCGCCGCGCGAGATCATCCGGCGCACGGTCGGCACACTGAGTTTCCAGCGGGCCGCGACCTCCGGAATCGTTAGGTAAGGTTCGTTCATGACGATTCGCCCGTTCCACTAAAAATATTCATTATTATCTATAACCATTCATGAGTATTCAAGAATGACTTAAATGGCCAGGTCTCAACCCATCAGCGTCGGCCTGATCTCGTCGAGCAGGGTCGCGAATCAACCTTCCCAAATTAATATACCATGAAAATCAAATTTATTATTTTCGATTTTCATGGTATCTTACGACCATGCTGCAACGTCCCACTCTCTTGCGCCGCATTCACACCGCTCTGGACCGCAGCCGGGTGGTGGCGCTGATCGGTCCCCGCCAGTGTGGCAAAACCACCCTGGCGCGAGAGTTGGTCGAGGTGGATTCACCCGGTTATTTCGATCTCGAAGATCCCGTCAGCCTCGCCCGGCTGGACGAGCCGATGACGGCGCTGCGCGACTTGCGGGAGCTGGTGGTGATCGACGAAGTCCAGCGCCGCCCGGAACTGTTTCCGATCCTGCGCGTGCTGGCCGACCGTCAACCCCTGCCGGCCCGGTTTCTGGTGCTCGGCAGCGCGGCGCCCGAGCTGCTGCGACAGTCCTCGGAGTCGCTGGCCGGACGCCTGGAAATCATGGTCATGGGTGGATTCAGCCTGGCGGAAGTCGGTGTCGAGGCGCGGACGCAACACTGGCTGCGGGGCGGGTTGCCGCGCTCTTTTCTGGCGGGAACCGAAACCGATAGTTGGGCCTGGCGCAAAAATTTCGCTCGGACGTTTCTGGAGCGGGATTTGCCTCAGATCGGCATCACCATTCCCGCCATCGCCCTATTGCGGTTCTGGACGATGCTGGCGCATTACCACGGACAACTCTGGAACGCCGCCGAGCCCGCGCGCTCGTTGGGCGTGAGCGAACCCACCGTGCG
>DAIRDI010000182.1:0-6529 GCA_036796235.1 Candidatus Competibacteraceae bacterium
GTTGCGGTTATCGCCGATGCCGCCAATATTGTTCTTGACCTCGAACGTATCACCCACCTGGGGATTGCCGCTGAGGGCGATCGCCCAGCCGTTGTAGGAAACCGCCGTACCGTTGACGCTATCGTAGGCTTGCGTGAAAGAATCGCCGGTCACCGTATCGGTGACCGTGAACTGGTCGCTGGCGGTAAACTCAATGGTGACTCTATTCAGCAGGTTGGCGGCGCTGCTATCCATCACCGTGCCGGACGAGATGCCGCCCGAGCCCAAATTGCTGGTTGCGGCGCTGGTGGTAATGGGCGCGGCGGCGGCGACCTTGCGAGGATCGCCGACCAACAACTCGAAACCCGCCCCACCCTGACGGGTCGGCTGAATGAGAAAACGATCACCCGCCGCGGGAGCGCCGCCGCTCGAAGTCAGGTTCAAACCATCCTTGTTTAACTCGGTGTTCAGGGCCGCCAGGTCGCCGCTGGCGAGCAGGGTTTTCTGGTCGGAAAGCCGCACCGCCGAGTAATTGGCGCCGTCGTAGCGGATTTCGTAATCGGATCGAACCAGAGCCGTGGTGTCGGCGAGCGTGGCGTTGAAGGTGGCGTCCCCCTGGTTGGCGCCGTGCGTCCACACCTTGGGTGCGCGGGTCGCAAACAGCGTGACTCCGATCTCGCCGTCGAGATTCATGCCCTTCGCGTGCTGCGCGTTAAAAGTCTCCGCCAACCCCATCGCCAGCAATCCCAATCCATCCTGGGCCGGATTGAGAATGGTGCGACGGAACTCAAAATAACCACCCAGCTCGCCGCTGGCGATAGAGCGTTCCAGGTCGCTGCCTTTGGCTTGCCCTTTCAGGCGCACGGTGATTTCCTGGGGATCGTAGCCGGATGGGACCGCCTCCAGCTTGTGGGCCGTGTTGCCCACGACCAAAGGCTGGCCGCTGCCCAGGAACACATTCACGCTGCCGTTATCCTGCGCGACGACCTGTACGCCGGCCAGTCTGGATAAATCCATCAACAGGCGATCGCGATTATCCAGCAAGTCATTGGGCTGGTTGATGGGGGATTTCGTCGCCTGGACGATGTCCTGGTTGATTTTGGCGATGCCCGTGGTTAGATCGTTAATGGTGGTGACGGCGTTGCGGATACCGGTGTTGACGGAGTCGCGCAGGCCGGTCAGGGCGCTGTCGATATCTTGAGCCCGGGTGGTCAGGGTGCGTGCTTCATCCAGTAATACCTGGCGCGCCGGAATCGAGGCCGGAGAATTGGCCAGATCCTGCATTGCGCCGAAAAAACTTTCCAAATCAGGCGTCAGACCGACATCGGTATCGCCCAGCAGAGCGCTCATTTGCCCGGTCAAATTGTTCAGCGTGTCGTACTGACTGACGCCCGAACCGTGGCCGCGCAACTGTTTCATCAGGAAATCGTCGTAGGCGCGGGTGATGCCTTCGATATCCACGCCCCGACCCAGGTAGCCATAGGATTGTTGCTCGGGCGAGGGCGTACCCAGTTCCACCCGTTGCCGGCTGTAGTACGGCGTATTGACGTTGGCCACGTTGTGGCTGGTGGTGGCCATGGCGGCGCGAAAAGCCATTAGCCCGCTGACGGCGGTGCGAAGTATGTCGACCATAAACTGTGATCCTCTGGCGGGCCTCTCGGTTGACTCTCGGATTAACCTTTAACCTTCTCTATCGGCCTCGCGGCGGCCGACTTTAGCGGGCCGAGCGCCGACTCCAGGGTCGGGCCGTTAAGAATGCCCTCGATCTTTCGCGCATAGCCGGGGTCCGTGGCGTAGCCCGCCCGTTGCAGGGCGCGCAGATAGGCCGGGCCGTCCTGAACGCGGGTCAGCGTTTCGGCGTACCGAGGATTGACGTGCAGGAAATTCACGTAGTCCTCGAAGCTCTCGGCATACGACGCATAGGCGCGGAAACCGTCGCGCAACCGGACCGCCGTCCCGTTCACGAATTCCAGGGTGGAGTTGACGACCCGTTCGCCCTGCCAACCCCGATGCGCCTTGATGCCGAACAGGTTATGGCTGGTGCGGCCATCGGCGAACCGCGGCACCGATTTGCCCCAACCGGTTTCGTGGGCCGCTTGAGCGATCAATACCTCGGGCGCGACGCCGAGCCGGCGGGCGGCATTCTGAGCGTGCGGCCACATCCGCCGCACGAACGCCGCTGGGGAGGTGGGTTCGAAGGGCGCGTCCTCGACTGGATAGCGGGCGCGAGGACTGTCGGGGTCCGGCGGCGGCCGGGTGGTGATCTTGGCGGTCGCGGCGGCTGGCATGGCCACGCTGGCGCGGATGCGCTCCACCTGCCGTAAAGCGGCCAGCGGATCGCCGGCGATCGTGGGCGAAGTGGGCCGTGACGGCGCACCCGCCTCTTCCGCGCCCAGTTGCCGGGCCACCAGATCGGCGATGCCCAACCGACCCTGGCGGGCCATATCCAACGCAATCTGTTGGTCGAACAATTCGTGATACAGCCGACTTTGGTCGTTGTCCAGAATTCCGCCCTCGCTAGCGCCGGCGGCGCGCATGCTTTTGAGCATCATCTGGATGAACACCGCCTCGAACTGCTGAGCGGCTTCCCGAATCGCCTGGGGGGACTGTTGTCGGGCTTGATGGCGCAAGCCCGAGAGTCCCTGCACATCCGTATAGACAAAAGCGGATTCAGTCGCGGCGTTCATGGCGCGGCCCCTAACGGATGCTGGACTGAATGTCGGCGAAGCGCCGAACCCACGGCTTGAGCGCCGACGATGCGCTAAGGTTGGCGGCGGCGGCGCGGGCGGCCGTGACATCTGGATAGTCGCCCAGCACCAACGAATACCACGGACTGGTCCGGCTGCCCGTCGTGTAATAGGCCTGCGGTTCGCCCGAACCCATCGTCGCGGCCGCTTCCCTGAGTCGATCCAGATCCTTACCGCTGACCAGTTGGATCGTGTAACGCCTCGGGTCACGAGCTTTCAACCAGGCCGCGTCCTGGAGACCGGCCACGGGCGCGGGTTCGGCCGGGGTCGACTCGGGAGCGGCGCGCTCGGCGGTCTCGACGGGCATCGGCTCGGGGCGGGCGGGTTGGGCCGGCGCGGCGGCGGTCTGCTCGGCCAGCTCGGCCAGCTTGGCCATCGCCACAGCGGCGGCATCCGGCGCGGGAACCGGGACCGGCGCGGGCGCTGGGACCGGATCGAGCGCTGGGACCGGATCGAGCGCCGGGACCGGATCGAGCGCCGGGACCTCGGTGACGGCAGGTCGAGCTTCCGCCGCCAGATCGGCTAAATGCGGCGAATCGGTCAGTATCACCGAATCGCGAGCCTCCGGCGGCGGCGGATCGATGCCCGGCCAGCGTTCGGCTTCCTGGGTGGCCGTCGGTACCGGTGGCGCGACCGGCGGGGACGATGCGGCGCCCGGTTCGCGAGCGACCGGATCGGGCTCTGGCGACCGCGACAAGTCGAGCAAGATCTTGATGGCGCTGGTTTGAAGGCCGAGAGCGACCAGCAATATCGCCGCCAGCAACGTTGGTGCTTTCCAGGACAGTTTCATTTCGAGCGCCGTCAGCTTTTGTTAAATCACGATGAGGTTAAATCACGATGAGTTCGGCCCGCAGAGCGCCGGCCGCTTTCAGGGCTTCGAGAATCGCGACCAAATCGCTGGGCGAAGCGCCCACCTGGTTGACCGCCCGGACGATCTCATCCAGCGCGACGCCCGGATTGAACAGGAACATGGGTTTTTTGTCCTCATCGACCCGGATATCGGCGCCTGGCACCACCACCGTTCGCCCACGCCCAAACGGTTCTGGCTGGCTGATGATCGGGTCGGGATTGATGGTGACGGTCATGCTGCCGTGGGAAACCGCGGCGGGACCGACCAGGACGTTTTGTCCGATCACCACCGTGCCGGTGCGGGAGTTGATGACCACGCGGGCGGCGCCCTGGGCTGGCACGACTTCGAGATTTTCCAGCACCGCGATCAGGCTGACCCGCTGGTGGCGGTCGGCGGGGCCGCGGACTTCGACCGAGGTCGCGTCCAGCGCCCGCGCCACCTCGCCGCCCAGCGCGGTATTGATGGTTTCGACCATGCGTTCGGCGGTGGTGAAGTCGGCCTGATGCAGGTTGAGCACGATCGGTCCACTCGTGCCGAAATGGTCCTGGACCTCGCGCTCGACGGTCGCGCCGTTGGGAATGCGACCGGCGCTGGGAACGTTGACGGTCACCTTGGATGCACCCGATTCTACCCCGAGTCCGCCCACCACCACATTGCCCTGGGCCATGGCGTAGACCGAGCCATCGGCGCCTTTAAGCGGGGTGAGCAGGAGGCTGCCGCCGCGCAGGCTTTTGGCGTTGCCGATGGAAGACACCGTAATATCAATCGTCTGGCCAGTTTTGGAGAAGGGCGGCAGATCGGCGTGGATGGAAACGGCGGCGACATTTTTCAGTTGCAAGTTCAATTCTGGCGGGATATTGACACCCAGGTTGGACAACATGCTTTTCAGGCTCTTGACCGTAAACGGAGTCTGGGTGGTCTGATCGCCGGTGCCGTTCAGCCCCACCACCAGACCGTAGCCCACCAGTTGGTTGCTGCGCACGCCGGCGACCATCGCCAAGTCCTTGACGCGCGCGGCCCAGGTGTTGGAAGCGACCAGCGCCAGGAGCAGCGAAATCAATAAAGTACGGCGGAACATGGGCGTGATCTCGATGTAGGGTTGGTTAAAACGGCCACAGCGGACTCAGGAAAAAGCGACCGAGCCAGCCGACGGTGTTGGCGTCGGCGATGACGCCGCCGCCGGCGTAGGTGATGCGGGCGTCGGCGACCTGACTGGACAGCACAGTATTGTTGGCGCCGATATCTTCGGGACGGATCACGCCGGAGATTTGCACGAATTCCTCCCCCTGGTTCAAGGTCAGCATCTTCTCGCCGCGCACGGCCAAATTCCCGTTGGGGTAAACCCCGACCACCACGGCGGAGACGTTGCCGGTCAGGCTGTTGCTCTGGTCGCTGGAGCCACCGCCGCCATGTTCCCGGCCGCCGGAGATGCTGGTATCCAGGGTGATCCCACGGGCGCTGAAGGGCGCGCCGAACAGGATCGGGTTGGCGAGGCTGACTTCGCTGCTTTTGTCCACGCTGGTGCTCGCCGATTTGCTGGCGGCGGTGTTTTCCACCAAGCGAATGACCACGATATCGCCCACCCGCCGGGCCGTGCGGTCCTCGAACAACCGGATGTCGCTGTTGGCCTGGTAGATGGCGCCCGTCTGGCGGCGCGCCGGAATCTCTGGGTCTTCCGAAGCCATCACCCGCGGCATCACCGGGGTGAATTCGTGGTGGGGGACCAGCCCACTGCATCCGGCCAGCAGGACGAGCGGGATGAGGGCGACGATTCGGTTCATGACGGCGTGCTCGCTCGTTACAGATTATTGTTGACGTATTGCAACATCTGGTCCGTGGTGGAAATCGCCTTGGAATTCATTTCGTAGGCGCGCTGGGTTTCGATCATATCCACCAGTTCCTCGACCACGTTGACGTTGGAGCTTTCCAGCGCGCCTTGCATGATCAGGCCCAAGCCGTTGGCGGCGGGGTCGCCGACTTGCGGCGCGCCGCTGGCCACGGATTCCAGGAACAGGTTTTCGCCGATGGCTTGCAGGCCGGCGGGGTTGATGAAATCGGCGGTTTGCAGGTTGCCGACCTGTTGGGGCGCCTCCTCGCCGGCGATCTGGACGCTGAAGACCCCGTCCCGGCCGACCGTGACGCTCTGCGCGCCCGGCGGCAGGGTGATTTCAGGTTGCAGCAGATAACCGTTGGAAGTGACGAGCTGGCCGTCGGCGTTGATCTGGAACGCGCCCGCGCGAGTGTAGCTGACCGTGCCGTCGGGCAGTTGCACCTGGAAGAAACCCCGGCCGTTGATGGCCAGATCCAGGTTGTTGCCGGTCTCGATGACGTTGCCTTGGGTGAACAGTTTGGCGGTGGAGACCGTGCGGACTCCGGTCCCCAGGGCTAGCCCGGAGGGGAGCTGGTTGTTTTGCGCGGTCTGCCCGCCGACCTGACGGACGTTTTGATAAAGCAGATCCTCGAACTGAGCGCGGCCTCGCTTGAACCCGTTGGTGCTGACGTTAGCCAGGTTGTGCGAGACCACGGCCATACGGGTCTGTTGGGCGTCGAGGCCGGTTTTGGCGATCCAAAGCGCGGAGGTCATGGCGTGGCTCCTGAGGTTATTCCAGTTTCAGCAGTTGGTTGGTGGCTTGGTCATTGTCTTGGGCCGTGCTCATCATCTTGATCTGCATTTCGAAGCGGCGAGCGGATTCGATCATGCCGACCAAGGCGGCGGCGGGGTTGACGTTGCTGCCTTCCAGGGCACCGGACAGGATGCGCACGGCGGCGTCCGGTGGGGCGGGCTCGCCGGTGACGGTGCGCATGAACCCGGCCTCATCCTTGTAAAGGGGATTGTCCGCGGCGGGCTTGACCAACCGAATGCGATCCACCTCCAGCAGGTTGACGGGATCTTCGCCCAACGGGCGAATCGAGACGGTGCCGTCTTCACCGATCTGGATTTTATCGGCGGGCG
>DAIRDI010000183.1:0-6527 GCA_036796235.1 Candidatus Competibacteraceae bacterium
TTGGGACCGGTGGTCACGTCGAAGGAAACTTTTTGGTTTTCCTTGAGTGTCTTGAAACCGCGCGCCTGAATTGCGGAAAAGTGCGCAAACAAATCGTCGCCGCCGTTATCGGGGGTGATAAAACCAAAACCCTTCGATTCGTTAA
The DNA here is from genome assembly GCA_036796235.1 of Candidatus Competibacteraceae bacterium. Classification (GTDB taxonomy): domain Bacteria; phylum Pseudomonadota; class Gammaproteobacteria; order Competibacterales; family Competibacteraceae; genus REEE01. Next base: position 146 of record DAIRDI010000183.1, read on the forward strand.
ACCATTTGACGGTGCCAGTGACCATATTCGAATATTTCCTGAGGACTAAAATTCATTGGAACAGAGGGGTCGAGACCCAGAGGCGTGGCACGAAGATCAAGTACGGGAAATGGGCCAAACCGGGTTACCGAAAAGGGTGGTGCGGCAGACAAGTGAATTCCTGATCGTTCTTGAAAATCATACACGCGAAAAAGTTTAGGCCAAGAGTCCGGATAGAGCAAGCTGAATTTATCAGGGGAAAAAACAAAGGTCCGAGACGTTGGGGTCGCCCGGTCGACTCACAGAGTGCGGGCCATCACCAGCGCGTCTTCCCGGCCCCGGACGGTGGGATAATATCCGGGGCGGCAACCGATCTCGTGGAAACCGGTGGAGTCGTAAAGCTGGATGGCCCGGATATTGGAGGGGCGAACTTCCAGGAAAACGGTTTGTACTTCGACGGTACGCGCCAACTCCAGCAAGTGATCCAGCATCCGCCGCGACAATCCTCGTCCTTGCAGTTCCGGCCGCACGCACAGATTGAGGAGATGCGCCTCACCCGCCGCCGCCGACAAGACCCCGTAGGATTGGATGAAGCCATGCGGGATATCCAGCACTCGACAGTGATAGCCAGCGCGGATGCAGTCGCGGAAAATGCCTTCGGTCCAGGCGTACTCGTAGGATCGGCGCTCGATCGTCAAGACCTCCCGCAGATCGGTGTAAAGCATCCGGCGAAACTGGCCGATGTGTGGTTCTCGCAGGGCATTCATGCGCGAGCAAAAACGTTACTCGGCGGCCAAGACGCGCCGCGCCAGCCGCAGATCGTCCCAAGCCTTGCGCTTCTCGCGCGGGGAGCGCAGTAAATAGGCGGGATGGTAGGTTACGACCAGTGGAATGCGCGCTGGGCCGAAAGCGTGGATTCGACCGCGCAGCTTGCCGATCTGGGTATCGGTTTCCAACAGATTCTGGGCGGCGATGCGGCCCACGGCGAGGATGATGCGCGGCTGGATCAGCGCAATCTGCCGATGCAGGAACGGCCGACAGCTCGCGGCTTCGGCGGGCGTCGGCTCGCGGTTGTCCGGCGGGCGGCATTTGAGAATGTTGGCGATGTACACCTGTTCGCGCCGCAAGCCGATGGCCCGCAACATCGGGTCGAGCAGCTTGCCGGCGCGGCCGACGAACGGTTCGCCCTGCCGGTCTTCGTCGGCGCCGGGCGCCTCGCCGACGATCAGCCAGTCCGCCCGGCGGTCGCCCACGCCAAAGACCACTTGCGTGCGGGTAGCGCATAATCCACAGGATTGGCACTGGTGTGCTTCCTTCGTGAGTTCCTCCCAGTCCATCCGGGCGATGCGCGCCTCGCGGCTGGCGGCGGTCGAGGCGGAAACATCATCGGCGGCGTCCACCTCGAACCAAGGTTCCCAGGCGTCGTCCGCCGGTGGCATCCCATCGTCGGGGGGTAATCCCGGGTCGGACTCGTCCGCGGCGTCAGCTTGAATCGCGTTTTCTTCCACCGTGGGGCGTGGGGCGGGGGTTTCTGCCCTCATCGCTGGTTCCTCTCGCTCCGGCGCCTCCGAAGGGGAAGCGCAAAGCGGCGCGGCGGTTTCCGGATGGATCGCCAGCGGCTGGCGCGGCACCCAGAGTGGAATGCCCATGGCCGCCAAATACTGACATTTATCGACCATCATGGCGACTCGTGCGAAGGATTCGGTTCACAACAACTGCGGATGCGCTCGCGCGCTCGGCTGCAACACCTTGTTGAGGGCATTGATATACGCCTTGGCCGAGGCGATCACGATGTCGGTGTCGGCGCCCTGGCCGTTGACGATGCGACTGTCCTTGGACACCCGCACCGTGACCTCGCCCTGTGAATCGGTGCCGCTGGTGATGTTGTTGACCGAGTACAGCAGCAGGTCGGCGCCGGTTTGCAAGAGGCTCTCGATGGCCTTGAACGCGGCATCCACCGGACCGCCGCCGGTCGCGGTCGCGCTTTGTTCCACGCCGTCCACCGCCAGGGTGACCTGCGCGTTGGGAGTCTCGCCGGTTTCGGAGCAGACCCGCAGATACCGCAACTTGACCCGCTCGTTTTCCGCCGTCAGGTTGGCGTCGGTGACCAACGCTTGCAAATCCTCGTCGTAGATCTCGTGCTTCTTGTCGGCTAGATCCTTGAAGCGGGCAAAGGCGGCGTTCAGCTCTTCCTCGGAGGCAAAACTGACGCCCAGTTCCTCCAGCCTGCTGCGAAAGGCGTTGCGCCCGGAATGCTTGCCCAACACCATGCGGTTCTTGGTCCAGCCTACGTCCTCGGCGCGCATGATCTCGTAGGTCTCGCGATGCTTGAGCACGCCGTCCTGATGGATGCCGGCTTCGTGGGCGAAGGCGTTGGCGCCGACGATCGCCTTGTTGGGCTGCACCGGGAAGCCGGTGATGTTGGCCACCAGCCGCGAGGCGGGCACGATCTGGGTGGTGTCGATATTCGTCGCCAACTGGAAGACGTCGCGACGGGTGTGGACCGCCATCACGATTTCCTCCAGCGAGGCGTTGCCGGCCCGCTCGCCCAGACCGTTGATGGTGCATTCCACCTGCCGCGCCCCGGCCAGCACCGCCGCCAGCGAGTTGGCCACCGCCAGCCCCAGGTCGTTGTGGCAGTGGACCGAGAAAATCGCCTTATCCGAGTTAGGCACCCGTTCGATCAGGCTGCGGATGGTGTGGGCGAATTGCTCGGGGACGTTGTAGCCGACGGTGTCGGGCATATTGATGGTGCGCGCGCCGGCGTCGATCACTGCTTCGGTGATCCGGCAGAGGAAGTCGAGTTCGGAGCGGCCGGCATCCTCGGCGGAGAACTCCACATCGTCGGTCCAGCGCCGGGCGCGGCGCACCGCCTCGACCGCCCGCTCCAGCACCTGGTCTGGTTCCATGCGCAGCTTCATTTTCATGTGAATCGGCGAGGTGGCGATGAAGGTGTGAACGCGGCAGGCCGCGGCATCCTTCAGCGCTTCACCGGCTCGATCGATGTCCGCGTCGGCGGCGCGGGCCAGCCCGCAGACCACGCTCTCCTTGACCGCCCGCGCCACCGCTCGCACCGCCTCGAAATCACCGGGACTGGCGATGGGAAACCCGGCCTCGATCACGTCCACCCGCATCCGTTCCAGCATCTTGGCGATGCGCACTTTCTCATCCTTGGTCATCGATGCCCCGGGGCTTTGTTCGCCGTCGCGCAGGGTGGTATCGAAAATAAGCAATTTGTTCATACATCACTCTCCAAGTGGGACGCATGCGCCACGCCGATCACGGGAAATACAGCAGGTCATCATGGCGATGGATTATGGCGATTTTTCCAGCTTTGTCAGCCGAATGTCGAGCGACGCCGTTCGAGCGCTTTTCGTAAGGCCGTCGCGAACGGAACCCGCTGGCGGGGTCTTCCACCGGACAGAATGGTATGATTCCCCCATCAACCCAACGCGAGTAAAAATACCAACGTATCAGCATCAAGCGTGGGCACACCCAACAGATTGGTTCGATAGGATGGCTGCAACGTCCGATACCGACCAGGAAATTCCGCCGCTCTGGCAATTTGTCCGTATTGCCGATTATCGTTCACCCACGGCGTCCGTGAAGGTGGTTTCCGAAAATTGGTTCGCAACCCTGCGCAAACGCTTCCGTCCTAGCGATGCTGGTTCGGCATCCACCGTCAGGATCAACCATCTGGAAGCTCTGTCCCACCAGCATCTCGCGAGGATTGCTCCAGAACCGGACTGGCGCGGCGCCGTGGCGTCGCTGGATGGCGTCCTGGAAGAATGGCTGGCGCCCGCGCCGTCTCCCACAGCGGCCAGACCAGCAGCATCGGGATGCTGAACGCCATCACCAGCCGCTCCAGCGGCGGACCGAGCCGCCGGTCATCAATTTCATTTCTGATTAAATCCGGTCTTGTTGGGAGACTCCCACGGATAGGGAGCGGGCCTTACCTTTATGCCTCTGAGCCCGGCTGATTTTCGGCGCGTGGTCGCTTTTCGGGACTTGGTCGCGCGAGGCTGGGACTGGATTCGACTGGCTGGTTTCCCGGTAGCTCTGGGAGAGGTCTGAGCGGTGTTGGAGGTTGGAGATTGCGTCGGGTCCGCGCGCGATTCGGCGACTTGGGGGTTGGTCTCCGCGCCGACCTCTAGCGGGGTGTCTGAAACCAGATCCTCTATCAATGGCTCGGCGGCGGTTTCGGCGAGCGGGATCGACTGACTCTCGGAAGCAGATATCCCGGACTCCTTGAAATCAGGTTCCACGAGGAAATCAGGTTCCACGGGCGTGGCCGGCATTGCTGCTGGAACCAGGGGCTCGGTCGAGATCGGAGGACTCGCGTCCGGCAGGTCGCCAGGAGGCTCCCACCGAGCCTGGCGGTTATGGGGTGACTGATCCTCCGGGACCGGTTCGGCCGGCCAGAGCCAGATAATGGCTACCGTCGTCAGCGCCGCCAGCACCCAGCGTTTTACCAGGGTTCTCGACGGGATTCCCCGAAGAGGCGCCTCGGCGGCCAGCGGCGGCGTACTGGGGACGGGCGCGATAAATCGTTCCAGTTCGACGGGCTTGGGCGACTCGGTCCGATCGCCGAACAAACAGCTCTGGGCCGCCTCGTCCACGGTCGCTGGGGTAATCTCGGTTTCCGCTCGCAGGCTGGCGAACAACAGAACCGCGTCGCACAGCCTGGCGATGGTGCGCGGTATGCCTTGGCTATAGTGGGCGATGCGTTCGACGGCCGCCGGCGACAACAGGCCGGCATCGACGCGCCCGGCGGACTGGAGCTGGTGGGTGATGAACGAACCCGTTTCCAGCTCGCTCAGCCGTTCGAGGCGACAGTGAATTTGCAGGGATTCCCACAAGGGTCGCAGCTCGGGTTGCCGCAATGTGTTCTCGATATCCGGCAATCCTGATAACACCACCTGTAGCCGCTGGATGACCGCAATCCCCGACGTTTCCATGAAGTCCCAAAGACACCGCAACGTGCTGACGCGCAAATTTTGGGCGTCATCGATGAGCAGGGCGACCGCCTGACCGCGGCTGAAGTAATCGGCCAGCGCATCCAGCAGTAGTTGGCGCGACGGCTGGGCCTTTGGCTCGTCACCGTGTAACCCCAGTTCGGCGCACAGATAGTTCAGGATCTCGGGGAACTCAAGATTGGCATTGCCAAGCAGAATAAAGTGGATATCGTTGGATTCGGCCATGCAGCGGCGAAGCAACAGGGTTTTGCCGAGTCCGGCTTCGCCGGTTAGCAACATGAGGCCCTGCCCGGTTCGGATGCCCCGCAAGATAGCGGTGCCGGCGGCCTCGAAATCCGCTTTGTGATAAAACCCGCAGGGCTCTCTCGGGTTGAAGGGTTTGCTGTTTGAACCGAAGGAATCGGGGTCCATAGGCCTCCGCCTTGCCGCTCGATATGGGTGACAATACTACGACCGACAGGCCCATCCCAAAAATCCCATCGATAAAAAATTGAAAGGCCATGGCCCAGCCGCGCCAGGAAGACTATCAAGACCGGGAGGATGTCAAAGCGGCCAGACCAGCAGCAGCATTGGGAGGCTCACCGCCACCACCAGCAGATCCAGCGGCAGCCCGAGCCGCCAGTAATCCCCGAAGCGGAACCCGCCTGGCCCCAGAATCAGGGTGTTGTTCTGGTGGCCGATGGGGGTGAGGAAGGCGCAGGAAGCGCCCACCGGCACCGCCACCGCCATCAGGAACGGATCGGCATTCGTGCCTAACTGATCCGCCGCGCCGAGAGCGATCGGACACATCATCGCCGCAGTGGCGGCGTTGTTCATCAGGTCCGAGAGGCTCATGGTGACCACCAGGATCAACGCCAGGCCGATCACCGCATGGCCTTGCGCGATGCTGTCCAGCAAAAACCGCGCGACCAGATCGGCCGCGCCGGTGCTTTCCATCGCGCCAGCCACCGGGATCAGCGCCGCCAGCAATACGATCACCGGCCAGTCGATGGCGGTGTAGACCTGGCGCAACGGCACCGTGCGCAAGGCCATGGCGGCGAGCACGCCGGCCGAGAAGGCCACGGCGGCGGACAGGCCCAGCGTGGCGGCGCCGATCGCCAGCATCAGGATACCGCCGGACAGAATGGTGTTGCGCCGGTTGGGGATACGCAGCGAGCGCTCCGCCAAAGGCACGCAGCCCGTGTCGCTGGCAAAACCGGCGATCGCTTCGGGCGGACCTTGCATCAACAGCACATCGCTGGCCTGGATGATCATCGACCGCAGACGAGCGGTCGAGCGCCGGCCCTGGCGGGAAACCGCGAGCATGTTGATGCCGTAATGCGTGCGGAGTTGGATATCGCTGGCGGAACGCCCCACCAGGTCGGATTGGGGCAGCACCGCCAGTTCCACCAACACGATGTCGTCGGATGGCGCGGGTTTTCCGCATC
>DAIRDI010000184.1:0-6482 GCA_036796235.1 Candidatus Competibacteraceae bacterium
TGCTGGGGGTCCGGGTGGTCAGTCATTCCGAAACGCCGGGGCTGGGCGACAAGATCGAAACGCGGCGCTCCGACTGGATTCGGAGTTTCGACGGTCGGTCGCTGAACGATCCGCCGCCGGCGGGTTGGGGGGTCAAGAAGGATGGCGGGGTGTTCGATCAGTTCACCGGCGCCACGATTACCCCACGTTCGGTGGTGCATGCGGTCAAGAGCGGACTGGAGTTTTTCGCCGCCCATCGCGCGGAATTGCTGGATGAATCCCCCACCCTACCCTCCCCGCGAGCAGAGGTGGGGATGAGAGAGCCCCAACCATGACCGACTATCGCGGGATTTTCGCCGACGGCCTGTGGCGCAATAACGTCGTGTTCGCCCAGATGCTGGCCCTGTGCCCGTTGATGGCGGTCACGTCCTCGGCCACCAACGGACTCGGCATGGGGCTGGCGACCACCGCCGTTTTGCTGACCGCCAACATCGTGATCGCCAGCTTGCGTCATTTGATCGCCCAGGAAGTGCGGATTCCGGTCTTCATCCTGTTGATCGCGAGTCTGGTCACCCTCGCCGACATGATGATCAATGCCTGGCTGCACGAGTTGTACAAGGTGCTGGGTTTGTTCATTCCCCTGATCGTGGTCAACTGCGCCGTACTGGGCCGCGCCGAGTCTTTCGCGTCCCGGCAACCGGTGCTCGCCTCGGCGGCGGACGGGCTGGCGATGGGTTTGGGCATGACGCTGGCCATGGTGGTGATCGGCGGGTGTCGGGAGATTTTGGGCAGCGCCACGCTGTTCGCTCAAGCTTCTTTGTTACTGGGCGACGGGTTCGCGTTTTTGGAAACCACCCTGATTCAGGATTACAAGGGCTTCCTGTTGATGTTGCTGCCGCCGGGCGGCTTTCTGGTGCTGGGTTTTTTGCTCGCTGGCAAGCGGGTCATGGAGCAGCGCCGGGAACGGGTCCGACGCGCCGCGCCGGCTGCGGAGCAAGCCGGCAGTCCCGCCAACTGAAATGAGGTTCTCATGCAAGTCAGTGTCGCTTATGTCGAGCCGGGACAACCGCTCTGTCTGAACGTCGAGGTGCCGGATGGGAGCACGGTGCAGCAAGCGATCGAGCTGTCGGGGATTCTGACGCGCTGCCCGCATCTGAATCTCAAGAAACAGAAGATCGGGATTTACGGCAAGCTCACCAAATTGACCGCGCCGCTCGAAGCGGGCGACCGGGTGGAAATCTACCGGCCGATCACCGTCGATCCGAAGAAAATCCCGCAACGGAAAATCGCGGCGCAGGATGACGATGAGGATGATTGATGTGTTACGCAAGCAGAATCCCCCTGTTGGATCGAGCCGGCGCGGCGGTTGCCGGGACGGTTCCAAGTCCAGCATCGTCCGGGGTAAAGTTGACGCCGCCGCCGGCCGGGCGTTAGCATCGCCGCATGAAGACTCGGTTTTCCCGCAGGCGTTCGGCCGGCGGGGATGAAAAGGGAATCTGGTGCGGCGACTCGTGAAGTCGCCAATTCCAGGGCTGCCCCCGCAACTGTAAACAGCGAGTCGCGCCCCCCGCGCGCCACTGGCCGACAAGGCTGGGAAGGCTGGGCGAGCGACGAGAACCTGTGAGCCAGGAGACCTGCCGGCGTCGGATTTCAGATGAATTCCGGGCGGGGTGCTCCGGGGTTGCCGACCGTTTCCAGCCAACGCGCCTGTTCGCCGCCATCGCGGTTTGCGTTGACCGCCGGCCCGGACAACCTTCCCGATCTCTCCGCTTCCATAAATCTTTTCGGGGGAGGAGAGCATCATGCATATCGCCGAAGGGTTCCTGCCGCCGCTCCACGCCGCCGCGTGGACGGTCGTGGCCCTGCCGTTCGTCATCGCCGGCGCCCGCCGGGTCAACCGTCTGCTGCGGGAGCAGCCGCAACTTAAGTTGTTGCTCGCGGCGGCGGGCGCGTTCGCTTTCGTGATTTCAGCGCTCAAGCTGCCGTCGGTGACCGGTAGTTGTTCCCACGCCACCGGCGTCGGGCTGGGGGCGATTCTGTTTGGTCCGGCCGTGATGACGGTGCTGGGCACCATCGTCCTGGTCTTTCAGGCGCTGTTGCTGGCGCACGGCGGGTTGACCACCTTGGGCGCGAACGTGTTCGCGATGGCCATCGTCGGGCCGTGGGTGGCTTATGGGGTGTTGCTCGGGATGCGGTGGCTGAACGTCCCTCTGACAGTTGGGGTATTTCTGGCGGTGATGCTGGCCAATCTGGCGACCTATGGGGTCACCGCCGGGCAACTGGCGCTGGCCTTTCCCGATCCGGCCAGCGGAGTGGCTGGGGCGTTCCTCAAGTTCGCCGGGGTGTTCGCGCCGACGCAATTGCCGCTGGCGGTGGTCGAGGGGCTGTTGACCGTGGTGGTGATCAATCTGCTGCGCCAGCACGGCGCCGACGACCTGCGCGATCTGCGCGCTTTTCCCCAAACGCTCGTTTCGGAGGTGCGGTCATGACCGCGCGTAATGGCTGGTTGCTGGCCGCCGTCGTGTTGGTGGTCGTGGTCTCGCTGATCGTCGGCGGCGGGCGGGAAGGCGCCGAATTCGCCGGAACCGACGGCCAGGCGATGGATGCGGTCACTGAGTCGCGGCCCGATTACGAGCCCTGGTTCAATCCAGTCTGGGAGCCGGAAGGGGAAATCGAAAGCCTGCTATTCGCCTTGCAGGCCGCGCTGGGCGCGGGGGTGCTGGGGTATTACCTGGGCTTCCGGCGCGGGCAGACCCAAGGACGGCGAAACCGCGTCGATGCGGGCGATTGATCATTACGCCTGGACCAACCGCTGGCGCGACCGGCATCCCGCCGAAAAATTATTGCCCGCGCTCGCCCTGCTGCTGTTGACCCTGATCCTGCCGCCGCTGACCACCGGGCCGCTGGTGTTGGCGGGAACCACCCTGGCGGTGGTGTACGGCGCGGGGATTCCCTGGAAAACGCTGCTGAGCGTGCTGGCCGCGCCGGCGGCGTTTTTGCTGGCCGGCGCGCCGTTTTTGGCGATCTCGCTGGATTTTTCCCAGGGTTTCAGCCTGCATGTTTCCAATGAGGGGATGTGGCTGGCGCTGGCGACCACGGTTCGGGCGCTGGCGGCGATCAGTTGCCTGGCGTTCCTGACCCTGACCACGCCCTTGGCGGACTGGATTCCGCTGTTGCGGCGCGTGGGGATTCCGGCGGGCATGATCGAATTGATTCTGCTGATTTATCGGCTGATTTTCGTATTCGCCGAACGGGCCCTGACCGGACGCCGGGCGCAAGCTGCAAGGCTCGGCTATTCCCGTTTTGATCGCGGCGTGCGCTCCGCGGGGCTGTTGGCCGGCAATCTGTTTCAACGGGCATTGGATCAGGCGCGGCGGCTGGACATCGGGTTGGCGGCGCGAGGTTATACCGGTGAACTGCGAGTGCTGACGCCGGAGCGTCCCTTGTCCTGGCCGCGCCTGCTCGCGGCGCTGGCCGGCGTGGCGCTGATCGGGCTGGCGGGTGGGTTGCTGGCGCGCGGTTCGCCATGAGCGCGCCGCTGCTGGCGGCTTGCGAGTTGGAACACCGCTATCCGGGAGGGGTCGTCGCGCTGCGCGACCTGAACCTGCGCATCGAACGAGGCCGCAAGCTGGCGATTCTCGGCGCCAACGGGTCCGGCAAGACCACGTTGTTGCTGCATCTGAATGGGACCTTGCGACCCACCCGCGGCGAGATTCGGTTGGAGAATAATCCTGTTCGCTACGACCGACGCGCGCTCAACGAGTGGCGATGTCGGGTCGGGCTGGTGTTGCAGGAGCCGGACGATCAATTGTTCGCCGCGACCGTGGGGCAGGATGTCTCGTTCGGACCGTTGAATCTGGGTTTGTCGAGGACGGAAGCCGAGGCGCGGGTTCGTGAGGCGCTGGAGGCCTTGCGCATTGTCCCCTTGGCCGAGCGCCCTACCCACACGCTGAGCTTCGGTCAGAAGAAACGGGCGGCCATCGCCGGGGTGCTGGCGATGCGTCCGGAAATCCTGGTGTTGGACGAGCCGACCGCCGGTCTCGACCCGCATGGGGTCACCCATCTGCTCGGGGCTTTGCAGCAGTTGCACGAGGCGGGCACGACCCTGGTGTTTTCGACCCACGATGTGGAGCTGGCCTATGCCTGGGCCGATGAGGTGGCGGTGTTTCACGATGGCGCCGTGTTGCGCCAGGGGGAAGCGGTGGCGGTGCTGGCGGATCGGGAGACGCTGCGCCAGGCGCGGCTGCGGCCGCCGCTGCTACTGGAACTGGCGCAGGCGCTGGATGCTGGGCGGGGTGGGTTTGGAGAAGCGCCGCCACGATCGAGGGAGGCGCTGCTGGCGCTGCTGCGCGAGCGGCTGCGGGCGTAATTGCACGGGTGGATGGGGTTGACGCAGCCGACCCGATCCCATCATCCGGGATGGCTATAAACCGCCGCCAGTCGGATCGCTTCCTCCATGCTGAGGGCATTGGCGACGCCTTTTCCCGCCAGATCGAACGCGGTGCCGTGGTCCACCGAGGTGCGGATGAAGGGCAAACCGAGCGTCACCGCGATGGTGCGCTGGAAATCCACCATCTTGGTGGCGATGTGCCCTTGGTCGTGATACAGCGACAACACGGCGTCGAACGCGCCGTTCAGGGCGAGATGAAAGACCGAATCGGCGCCAATGGGACCGGAAATGTCGAGGCCGAGATTTCGGGCCTCGGCAATCGCCGGTTCCAGTTCCCGTACCTCCTCATCGCCGAACAGTCCGTGCTCGCCGCCGTGGGGATTCAGGCCGGCCACCGCCAGGCGCGGGTGGGAAATTCCCAGGGTAGCCAGGGCCGCGGCGCTGCGTTGTAGGTAGTCCAGCACCCGTTGCCGGGTCACCAGCCGGATGGCCTCGGCCAGTGCGACATGCCGGCTGAGGAAGAACACTTTGAGATCGAAGACCTGGAACATGGTCAGCGGGTCGGCGGTTCCGGTCAGCCGACCGAGCAGTTCGGTATGGCCGATATCGTGGATGCCGGCGGCCTGGAAGGCTTCCTTGTTGATCGGGGTGGTGGCCAGCGCGTCCACTTGGCCGGCTTGGCAGAGCACCACCGCGCGTTCGATGAATTCGTAGGCGGCGCGACCCGCCGCCGCCTGCACCTGGCCGAACGCCACCCGTTCGGCGTCCACATTGGCCAGATCCACCAAATCGATGACGCCGGGCTGATAACGGCCTCGGGCCGGATCGGTGGCGACCTGAATTTCCAGGTTCAGGCCAGCGACCCGCAAGGCCCGGCGCAAAGCGCCCGCCTCGCCGATCACTAACGGTCGCGCGTTGGCGTAAACCGCCGGATTCGCCAGCGCCTTGACCACGATTTCCGGGCCGATGCCAGCGATGTCGCCCAAGGGAATGCCGATGATGCTGCGTCGCATGTCGCGTGCCTCGACGGGGTGATGGATGGGTGGAGGCGGTCTCGAACGGCGGGGGGAATTTCGCGGCCGGGCCAGCGGTCACAGGATGTGCGGTCCCCAACCGTGACGGTGATATACTTCCCGGCTTGCATCAACCGGCAGGTCCGGGCGGCCGTCCCCTTTATATTTTAGATGAGTACCAGCATGGCAGAGAACCGATATCTCCTGAACGCGCAACTGGCGCAGATGCTCAAGGGCGGCGTCATCATGGACGTGGTCGACGTGGAACAGGCGCAAATCGCCCAGGAAGCGGGCGCGGTCGCGGTCATGGCCCTGGAACGGGTGCCGGCCGACATCCGCAAGCAGGGCGGGGTGGCGCGCATGTCCGATCCGGGCTTGATCAAGGCGATCAAGGAAGCCGTCACCATTCCGGTCATGGCCAAGGCGCGCATCGGCCATTTCGTGGAAGCGCAAATCCTGCAAGCGTTGAAGATCGATTATATCGATGAAAGCGAAGTGCTGACGCCCGCCGATGAAGAATGCCATATCGACAAGACGCTGTTCGATATTCCCTTCGTGTGCGGCGCGCGCAATCTGGGCGAGGCGCTGCGGCGGATCGTCGAGGGCGCGGCGATGATTCGCACCAAGGGCGAGGCCGGCACCGGCAACGTAGTCGAGGCAGTGCGCCACATGCGGACCATGAATCGGGAAATTCGCCAGCTCGCGAACATGCCGGTCGAGGAAGTGGTCGCCTTCGCCAAGACTCACGGCCTGCCCTACGAACTGGCGCTGGAAGTGCGGAAGCTGGGCCGGCTGCCGGTGGTCAACTTCGCCGCCGGCGGCATCGCCACGCCCGCCGACGCCGCCTTGATGATGCAGTTGGGTTGCGATGGGGTGTTCGTGGGTTCCGGAATTTTCAAGTCCGGCGATCCGGTCTTGCGCGCCCGCGCCATCGTCAAGGCCACCGCTTACCACGACGATCCCGAAAAATTGCTGGACGTGTCGATGAATCTCGGCGAACCGATGTCGGGACTCGACGTGACCCACATGCCGAACGAGGAACGGCTGGCGGGCCGGGGCTGGTAAATGCCGGGGAATGCAGTCGCCGGTCCGGGGCCGAT
>DAIRDI010000185.1:0-6425 GCA_036796235.1 Candidatus Competibacteraceae bacterium
CATACCCGAGAATCCAGAAGAGTGCCTGTTGCTCACGCATGCGAGCGGCCATCGACGCAGAACAAAGATTGGTTCATCAGCAGGTTAGACCTCATTACACAAAGTTTCCGGCCCGTGTCGGGTCGGATCATGGACCCAGGCGGGCGCAGGCCTGGGTTGAAGCCCTAGCTGGCGCCGCGCAACAGCGCGGCCGGCGAGAGCCGTAGTTGGCGCAACAGGTATCGAGCCCCCAGGCCCAGCGCGCCGACGCTGACCAGCAGCGCGACCAGCGCGCCCGGCCACCCGACGAGGCCGGTATCGAGCGCCAGCCGATAGCGCAGCAGGAGACCGGCTAGCGCGGCGCCGATCCCGGTGGCAAAGACCGTGGTCAAGACGGCCAGCAGCAGGTATTCCAGATACAGGCTGAGACGAATCACCCCGATTCTGGCGCCCAGGGTGTGCAGCAGCGTGGCCAGGTAGAGCTGCCGGACCCGGTTCGCGGCCACGACGCTGACCAAGACCAGCAGGCTCGCGGCCAGCGTGACCGCGCCGATGGCGCTCAGTCCGGCGGCGGCCCGCGCGAGGAGACCGCGCGCCTCGTCCAGCAACAGATCGGTGCGCACGGAGACCACGTTGGGCTGCGCGGCGGCGATGCGGTTCTGGGCCGCGACGACCTCCCGAGGGTCGAGATAGGCCATGCCCACATAACGGGTGATGAACGGGTCGAGCGCGCCGTCGGAGAAGATCGCTTCCAGCCACAACCGCGACTGGAACCGCTTCTGGCCGTAGATGGCAACCAGCTCGGCGGTCACGCGCTGGCCGAGGATGTCGAAGTGTAGGGTATCGCCAATCCGCAGGCCGAGTTGGTCGGCTTCGCGGTCCTCCATCGCCACCCGCGGCGGGCCTCGATAGTCGACCGGCCACCAAGCGCCCCGAGTGACGACGACCTGATCGAAGTTGTTCTGCAAATAACTCATCTTGTGCTCGTCGCGCGCCTCCAGGCGGCGGCGGGCATCCGCGCTGTAGCGCAGGCGTTCGTTATCGACCCCGACCAACCGACCGAGCACCAGCGGCGCGAGGTCGAGTTGGGTCAGGCTGGGCGATTGCGCCAGCAGTTCGACGAACGCCGCCTGTTGCGCGGCGACGATGTCGTAGAACACCAGCGCCGGCGCGCGTTCGGGAACGATGTCGTCGATGGTGCGCAGCAGGGCATGCACCACCAGGGTGGACGCCACCAGCAGCGTGAGCGCGGAGCCGAGCGACACCAGCGTGGGGCGCAGCGGGGAATCCGGCCGATACAGGCCGGACAGCGCCATCCGCCAGGCGAACCGTCCGGCCAGCCAGGGATGGTCGGCGGCGCGGCGCGCCAGGGCGCGCAGCAATCGGACCAGCGCTTCCAGCAGGGCGAGCACGATCAGCAGGGCGAACAGGAACCCGACGCCGAACAGCGGGTCTGGCAGCGCCGTGACGACCAGCAGGACGACCAGCGCGGCGCAGCCCGCGGCGAACCACCAGGCGCGCGCCGGGGTGCGGGTGGTCGCGCCCTCCACGCCGCGAAACAGGGCGGCGGGGCTGATGGTGAGCGCCCGGCCCAGCGCCGGCAGCGCAAAGGTCAACGCGGTGAGCACGCCGAACAGCCAGGCCACCGCGAGTGGAAGAAAGAGGTTCGCCCAAGTGCTGGCCACCGGCAGGCGCTCGGCGACGATCCCAGCGCCGACCAGGGCCAGCGCTCCACCCAGTCCGGCGCCCACCAGGCTGGACGCGCTCGCCAGCATCAGGATCTGCAGCAGGTACACGGCCGCCAGCCGCGCATCGCGCAAGCCGACCGCCCGCAGGGTAGCCAGCGTACCGAGCTTGCTCTGCAGATAGGCGTGTACGCTGTTGAAGACCCCGAGGCCGCCGATGAACAGGGCGCTGAGGCCGATCAGCAGCACGCCCGAGCCGATCTGGCCCAGCACCTCGCCCAAACGCGCGTTACGCTCGATGAAGGTCCGAATCTCGGCGTCGCTGTCCGGGAAAGCGGCGATGAACGCCATCCGCCAGGCATCGGGATCGAGGTCGGTGCGGACGCGATAGCGATAGGCCGGACGGCTACCCGGCTGGAGCAGCTCGGTCTCGGGCAGCGCCCCGGCTGCGATCAGCACCGGCGGACCGCTCCAGTCCGCGCGCAGGCTGCGATCGGGCTGCCTCACGAGCACCGCCCGCACCACCAGGCGCGCCACGCCCAGTTCCACGCCGTCGCCGACCTTCAAACCGAGGCGCTCGGCCAGCACGCGGTCGACGGCCACGCCCCAACGCCCGTCCGCGCGCGCCAAGGCGACGTCTAGCGGCGCAGGCGGCGCCAACTCCACCGCGCCGTACAGCGGATAGCGCTCGTCGAAGCTTTGCAGTTCGACCAGGTGCGCCTCGCCCTCCGCCGTCATCAGCATGGTGCGGAACTCGACCAAGCGTGATACATCGCCGCGCGCCCGCATCCAGACCAGCATCTCGTCGGCCAGCGGCTGGCGATCGCGCACTTCGAGGTCGCCGCCGAACAGCGCGCGGGTATCGGCCAACAGGCTCGCGCTGACCTGGCGGTACAACCCCCCACTGGCGGCGATGAGCGTGACGCCGAGCGCCAGGCAGGCGCAGAACACCCACAGCGTGCGCCCGCCTCCGCGCAGATCGCGCCAGGCCAGACTAAGCAGCACGCGCATCGTCAGCCTCCCGTTCGAGCGGCCATTCGGTCAGACGCCCCTCGGCGAGGCGCAGCACCCGGTCGCAGCGGCGCGCGAAGGCCAGGTCGTGAGTGACCCACACCAGAGTGGTGTTCGATTCCGCGTTCAGATGCAGCAGCAACTCGCCGATGGCCGCGCCGGTGCGGTCGTCGAGATTGCCGGTCGGCTCGTCGGCCAGCACCAGCTTGGGCCGATGGACCAGCGCGCGGGCGATGGCCACCCGCTGCTGCTCGCCGCCGGAGAGTTGTCCGGGATAGTGGGTGAGGCGCGCGCCCAGTCCGACCTGTTCGAGCATCGCCCGCGCGCGCGCATCCCGCCGGCCGGCGATCTCCAGCGGCAGCGCGGCGTTGTCGAGCGCGGTCAGACTCGGCACCAGGTGAAAGGACTGGAACACGATGCCCATGTGGTCGCGGCGCAGGTCCGCCAGCCGGTCGTTGTCGTGGTCGTCGAGCCGCACTCCGTCGAACTCGACCGAACCGGACGCCGGGCGCTCCAGACCCGCCAGCAACAGCAACAACGAGGTCTTGCCCGAACCGGAGGGACCGGCGATGGCGACCCGCTCGCCGCCGGCGATGCATAGATCGACGTCCCGGAGGATGTCGATGCGGGACGCCCCCAGGGTGTAATGCATGCAGAGGCCGTTCAAACGGATCATGGGCGCGCTCTTGTTAGATTGTTTTCTATGGACTTCATCCGCCTGAATGGGTTCGGCGTTTCTTGGCCGTCGAACCCGTCGACAGCTTTTCCTTCGCCCGTTTTCCGGGCAGACTCTCTGTCGCTTCCGGAGCGCGCGCGACGCTCCGAAGTCAGTTCTGGTTCCGGCCACGCCCGCGGACCGATTCACGCGCATCCTCACCGAATGACCGCGCCTGACTCCTCATGGAAATCCTCGTCCTGGTTGCTCTGATCCTTCTCAACGGCGTATTCGCCATGTCCGAAATCGCGTTGATCACCGCGCGCCGCGCGCGGCTCGCGCGACTGGCCGAAGGCGGCGACGGTTCGGCGGCGGTGGCGATCAAGCTGGGGGAAGACCCCACATGCTTCCTGTCCACCATCCAGATCGGTATCACCTCGATCGGCATCCTTAGCGGCATCGTCGGCGAGGCCGCCCTCGCCGGTCCGCTCGCCGACTGGCTGCGGATGCTGGGCATGGCGCAGCGCCCGAGCGAGATCAGCGCCACCGTGCTGGTGGTGGCGCTGATCACCTATGTCTCGATCGTGGTGGGCGAACTGGTGCCCAAGCGCGTCGGCCAGATCAACCCCGAAGGCATCGCACGCCTGGTGGCCCGGCCGATGAACCTGCTCGCCATCGCCGCGCGCCCCTTCGTGTGGCTGCTGTCGAGTTCCACCGCCGTGCTGCTGAGGCTGATCGGCCAGCGCGACACTCGGGAGCCGAGCATGACCGAGGAAGAAATCTACGCCATGCTGGACGAGGGTTCGGAAGCCGGCATCATCGAGAAGAACGAACGCGAGATGGTGCGCAACGTGTTCCGCCTGGACGAACGCCAGATCGCCTCGCTGATGGCGCCGCGTTCCGACATGGTGTGGCTCGATCTCAACGGTCCGATGGAAGAAAACCTCGCTCTGGTGGCCGAATCCAACCATTCACGCTTCCCGGTGTGTCGCGGCGGCCCGGACGAGATCGTGGGCGTCGTCGGCGCGAAGCAGCTTTTCAACCAGACAATACGCGGCGCCCCGGTCGACCTCACCCGGGACTTGCAGCCGCCGGTATACGTGCCTGAATTTCTGACTGGCATGGAACTGCTCGACCAGTTTCGCGCCTCCGGCACTCACATGGTGTTCGTCATCGACGAATACGGCGAGATCCAGGGCCTGATCACGCTGCATGACCTGATCGAAGCGGTCACCGGCGAGTTCGTCCCCGACAACATCGAGGAAGCCTGGGCGGTGCGGCGCGAAAACGGTTCGTGGCTGCTCGACGGCCTGATTCCAATCGTGGAACTGAAGGATCGACTCGGCTTCAAGACTGTGCCGGAGGAAGACAAAGGCCGTTACCACACCCTGTCGGGCATGATGATGTGGCTGCTCGGCCGTCTGCCTTACACCGGCGACATTGCCACCTGGGAAGGCTGGCGGCTGGAGGTGGTCGATCTGGACGGCAAGCGCATCGATAAGGTGCTGGCAAGCCGCCTGCCGGAACCGGAAGGCGATGCGTCCGTCGAAACTCCGCCGGATTCGCCGACAACTCCTTGAGCGGTTTCCCCTCTTTATCGTTGATCCTCTGTCGTTACTGTCGTCACTAAGTCATCCATGAAGTGCATCATGCCGTTCCTCGCAAGCAACCTGGCCGTGGGGGTTCAGAAACCATGATCGACCAAGTCGCCGAACGCATCGTGCGCGGCGTGATTGTCGGCTTTCTGCTGGGCGGTCTACTGGCGCTCGGCTATGTGGTGTTGCATCTGTTCATCGTGCCGGTGGCCTGGGCGATCATCATCGCCTATGCCACCTGGCCGCTGTACCGACGGCTGCGCGACCGCGCGCCGCGTTACCCCAACCTGAGCGCGCTGCTGATGACGCTGCTGCTGACCACGGCCTTCGTCCTGCCCGTACTCTGGATGGCGCTCCTGCTGCACGGCGAGATCGGCGCGGCGATCGCCGCCCTGACCGCGCAGATCCGGCAGGGACCGCCCGCGCTCCCGGATTTCATCCGCACGCTGCCGTGGATCGGAGGCTATCTGCAGGGACTCATCGATAGCGCGATCGGTGACCCGGAATCCTTCCGCACCCAGATGGTCGCCTGGGTCAGAGAGAGCGCGGATCATCTCGTCGGTCTGGTGGGTGATGTCGGGCGCAACGCCGCCAAGTTCGGTTTCGCGCTGATCACCGTGTTTTTTCTCTACCGCGATGGCGAGCGCCTGCTGGAGCAGGTCCATCTGGTGCTCTACCGCTTTCTTGGGACCCGCATCGACAGCTATCTTTCCGCAGTCGGCGACACGACCAGGGCGGTGGTCTGGGGCCTGGTGGCCACCGCCCTGGTACAGGGACTCGTGGCCGGGCTGGGTTACTGGTGGGCGGGCCTGCAAGCGCCAGTGCTGCTCGGCGCGGCGACTGCGTTGATCTCCATGGTTCCCTTCGGTACGCCCTTCGCCTGGGGCTCGATCGCCATCTGGCTCCTGGCGAGCGGCGATACCGCGACTGGCATCGGCCTTCTGCTGTGGGGCGCGCTGGTGGTGAGCTGGGTGGACAATCTCGTGCGCCCGCTGGTGATCAGCAACGCCACGCGCATTCCTTTCCTGCTGGTCGTGTTCGGCGTGCTCGGTGGACTGGCGGCTTTCGGTCTGGTGGGACTGTTCCTCGGCCCGGTGATCCTGGCGGTGCTCATGGCGGTTTGGCGCGAGTGGATAGAAGGGGCCGATCTGCGCCCGCCAGCACCCGTGACCGATGACCAATCTCTGGCGACCAACCAGCCGGACGACCGGGTATCATGAGACACTTTGAGGACTCCAAGGATTTGAAAATTCCTGAGCTTGACGACAGCGCCAGTGCGAAACCGGCGTATCGGGAGGCGGCATTGTGGATTTACTGACCCAGGGTTTGGCCGGCGCCGTGTTGGCCCAGTCCGCCGCGCGGCGGGTTCCGGCGCGGCTGGCGATCGCCATCGGGTTTTTCGCCGGTTTGCTGGCCGATCTCGATATTCTGATCAGCGCCGCCGATGACCCGCTGTTCAACATCGAATACCACCGCCATTTCACGCATTCCCTGTTTTTC
>DAIRDI010000186.1:0-637 GCA_036796235.1 Candidatus Competibacteraceae bacterium
CCGATCTGACTTCGGCCCTGGAAGGCATCACCCGCGACACCATCATCCGCTTCGCTGCCGATCTCGGGATCACGGTCAAGGAAAAGCGCATCACCCGCGACGAGGTGTATATCGCCGACGAAGCCTTTTTCACCGGCACCGCCGCCGAAGTGACGCCGATTCGCGAGGTGGACGGGCGCGCCATCGGCGCCGGCGGGCGCGGCCCGATCACCCAGCGCCTGCAAGCGTTGTACTTCGATCAGGTCCACGGCCGCCGCGAGCAATATTCCGAATGGCTGACGCTGGTGTGACGCTCGGAGTTTTAAGCTTTAATTTTAAGTATCAAATAATTAACATCAGGAGAGTTGCTTCATGGCCGCCGCCGCTTCCGCCTCGATCATGCCGAACGCCCAGAATACCTACGAAGTCAGCCGCGCCGATTTGCCGTTATCCTGCCCGATGCCGGACATGATGTTGTGGTGTTCCCATCCGAAGGTTTATTTGTCGATTGAAGAAACCGGTCGGGCCAAGTGCCCGTATTGCGGGGCTGAGTACATCCTGATCGATTGATGGGTTGGAGTCGCGGGCGGAGTCGCGGGCGGAGGTCGGCATGGAGCCGCAGCGTGCGCGCGGTGGCGGCATTTAGCAAAATCGGCGC
>DAIRDI010000186.1:647-6412 GCA_036796235.1 Candidatus Competibacteraceae bacterium
GAGTCGCGGGCGGAATCGCCGGTGAAACCGCTGGTCGTTTGGCGGTTCAGCGATAGTAAGAGCGGACATGACAGCCAAAGTCGAGGTTTGCTCGAAGCCTTGACCCGCTTGCGGCCAGTCGAGTCTTTCACGCTGGCGCCGTTGCCATGGCCGCTGGCGTTCGAGGCATGGCTGCGGCGCCGGTGGCCCGATGCAAACGCATTGCCCGCACCCGACCTGCTGATCGGCGCCGGACACCGGACTCATTGCTCTTTACTGGCCGCGCGCCGCGCTTGTGGGGGGCGAATCATCGTGCTGATGCGGCCCAGTCTGCCGCTAAAACTGTTCGATCTCTGTCTGATCCCGGAGCACGACACGCCGCCGAACCGGCCGAACGTGTTGGCCACGCGCGGCGCGTTGAATCGCATCCAGCCCTCTCAAACCCTGGACCCTCGTCAGGGACTTCTCTTGATCGGGGGGCCATCCGCCCATTTTGGCTGGGGTGCCGCCGCCCTGTATCGTCAAATCGCCGCCATCGTCGCCGCCGATCCCCTTGTATCTTGGACGCTGACGACATCGCGTCGCACCCCGCCGGAATTTCTGGATGGCCTGCGCCCGGACGAGGAACGACTTGGTGTGGTTCCTGTCGCGGAGACGGGTCCGGACTGGCTACCGGCCCAACTGGCGCGGGCAGGCCAGGTTTGGGTGACCGCCGACAGCGTGTCGATGGTTTACGAGGCCCTGATCGCCGGAGCTGCGGTGGGGGTATTGGAAACGCCGCGCCAGCGCCCGAGCCGCGTCAGTCGCGGGCTCGAACGCTTGGCCGTCGATGGTTGGGTGACGCCCTTCGCGGACTGGCGACCGGGTCGGACGTTGCATCGCCCCCCTGGAATCTTCAACGAGGCCGAACGCTGCGCCCGCTGGATCGTCGAGCGATGGCTCGCTTGAGTGTGGTTCAAGTGTTGCCAGCCCTGAACGGTGGCGGCGTGGAACGGGGAACGCTGGAGGTAGCCCGAGCGTTGGTGGAAAGCGGTCATCGGTCGGTGGTGATTTCCGCCGGCGGCCGGCTGGTCCCGGAGCTGTTGCGCGAGGGCAGCGAGCATCTGGAGTGGCCGCTCGGCGTTAAATCACCATTGACCTTGCGTTGGGTTCGCCCTCTGCGGCGCTGGCTGGCCGAGCAACGCATCGACATTCTGCACGCCCGTTCCCGATTGCCGGCCTGGATCGGCTGGCTGGCTTGGTGGGGAATGGACCCGGCGACCCGCCCGCGTTTCGTCACCACCGTTCACGGGCTCTACTCGGTGTCCCGCTACAGCGCCATCATGACTCGTGGCGAGCAGGTGATCGCCGTGTCCGAGACGGTGCGCGACTATCTGCGCCGCTGCTATCCCGGATTGCCGGCGGAGCGGATTCAGGTCATCCCACGCGGCGTCGATCCGGAGGAATTTCCTCATGATTATCGGCCGAGCCCCGAGTGGCTGGCGGAGTGGCATCGACAATACCCGCAACTGCGCGCCGCCCCGGTTTTGACCTTACCGGGTCGGCTGAGCCGCCTCAAGGGTCATGAGGATTTCATCGATTTGCTGACCCGGTTGCGGGCGCGCGGTTGGCCGGGGTATGGGTTGATCGTCGGCGGCGAGGAACCCCGTCGGCGGCGTTATGCCGAGCAACTGCGGAGTCTGGTGCGGACGCGGGGATTGGCGGGGAGGGTTCTGTTCGCCGGGCATCGCGCCGATGTGCGGGAAATTTACGCGATATCCACGCTGGTGCTGTCGCTGTCGATCCAGCCGGAATCCTTCGGGCGTACGGTGCTGGAAGCGTTGAGTCTGGGTGTTCCGGTCGTCGGCTACGCCCACGGCGGCGTCGGGGAAATTCTGGAGCGGATATATCCCGTGGGTCGAGTTCCCGTCGGCGACCGGGAGACGCTGACGGCGCGGGTAGTCGACCTGCTGGCCGCGCCGCCGCCCGTGCCGGTGGAACCGGTTTTTCCCCTGCGGCGCATGCTTGATGAGACGCTGGCGTTGTACGAATCCTTACGTCCGATATTTGCGAAGCCGCGTTGATGAAGGTCTTCACTCGGTATCAGAAATTTCAGGATGCTTTCTTTAGCTGGGGTTGGCTATTGCCAGCGTTATTTCCAGCCTCGCAGATCGGCGGTCGCGCTTTATTTAACGTACTGGATTACAGCTATGCGCTGTGGGGTTTACTCAGTTGTCCGGGGCGTTCGGTCGGCGCTGACCGTGGTTTTATTATAGGCTACCTATTGTTATTAAGTGTTTTTCTGGTCAGTGTCTTCGGCGCTGAGGAGATTCTGGTCGGATTAAGAGCGTGGGGTCAATTTGCACTGCAAAGCGTAATAGGGATATTAACCTTGTTGGCCTTGCGCCAAGATCCGGAAAATTTAGGGCGGCTGCGATATGCGCTGGGCTTGGGTGGATTTTTCATGCTGTTTTGGCAATACGTTGCCTTGGTGTATTACTGGCAAAGCGGCACATTCGAACCCCAGCAACTTCGCGATGGCAATTTACCGTTCCTGTTACCCTTCATGCTGGCTTGGGTCGCTACAGAACCCCGGCTCAAACCGTGGCGTGGGGCGGCATTCGGTAGCATCATTCTGCTGGCCTTTACCTATATCGTGCTTTCCCATGGCCGAACCTCCCTAGTGGCTGCGATCATCGCCTTAACGGGTTTCGGCATTCTGATCTGGCGCTGGTCGTGGCGCCGGACTCTTCTGTTCCTGCTGGTGATCGCCTTACTGGCCGTAGCGTTGATCCTTGGCCCCTTGCGCAAGCTTCCTGTAACTGAGTTTAATTTATTGGATTTGGGGACGATCAGCTCCGGGCGCACCCTTATTTGGGAACAAGCCCTGAAAAATCCGCCAGAGCAACCTTGGTTGGGAGTCGGTATAGGCCATGGGTCTTTCGCCAGCGAGGTGCTGACATTCGAATTGGCCGGTCAGCAGCATCAAGTACGACACTTGCATAATCTGTTACTCGATGTCTGGTATGAAACCGGGCTGATAGGGGTCGGTACGCTGGTTTTTTTTATCGGCTATGTCCTGGTAAGGGCCGTTCGACATTGGGTTGCACTCAACTCCCAAGAACGCGAAACGCTGGGGTTATTCATGATCGCGGCGCTGGCGATTCTCACTGGAACATTGCTGGATTTTAATTACACTTCACGCTATTTTAGCTGTTATTTTTTTCTGTGTTTAGGCGTCATTCACTTTATAACGACACCTGCAAAAGATCGATCGGTGTTGTAGAGCGCCCGTGCGGGAAAACCGGCGGTCAGATTTGCCGCAGCAAGGTCTCGTACATATTCAGGTAGGCTTGAATGATGTCTTCCTCGCTATGCCGGGCGATCAGTGTTTGATAGCCGTTAGCAGCGAGTTCGCGGCACAGCGCTTCATCGCGCAGTAACAGCTCCATGGCGGTCGCCAGCGCGGTGGGATCGCCGACCGGCGTCAGCCAGGCGTTTTCCTGATGCGCGGCGATTTCCGCTGGACCCAGGGTGCGGGTCGCCAGAACCGGCCGACGACGCGCCCAGGCTTCGAGAATCACGTTGCCCAAGGGTTCGTGCCGGGAGGGACAAACGATCAGATCGGCCAGCTCCTGAAAAATACCAGCGTCGTATTGCCAACCGGTCCAGCGCACCCGCTGGGCGATGCCGAGCTGTTCGGCGTAGCAATGCAATCGTCGGTTGAGCGGGCCGTCGCCGACAATCAGCAAATACACAGGGCGGCCGTTCAGAGCGGCTGGCATACGAGCGAAGGCAGTCAGAAGATCGTCAAAACCTTTAACCGGATGCAAGCGCCCGACGGCCACGACCAGCAGGGATTCATTGGGAACCGCCAGTTCGCCGCGCCGCCGGGCCAGCCGTTCCGGCGGACTGGGTTCGGGCAGGTTAATAAAATTGCTGATGTGGAATACCCGGTTGCTCGGCAGGCCGCCTTCAACCAGGTAATGACAGATGCCCTGGGTGTTGCCGATCCATGCGTGCGCGTGGCGATAACCGCTGATTGCATAATAGCCGCCCAAGCGGGCTATATGGATCGGTCGCTGGCCGACGGGCAAATGGGTCAGGCGGGTGGCGCGGCCCATATAGGTTTGCACGATGTCCGGACGATGCTGGCGCAGGGTTTTTTGAATTTGCCAGCGCGCCCACCAATCCCAAATACCGCGCATCGCAATATGGAGCTGGGGAAGATCCGGTGGAAGTTCATTCGCGATCAAGCTGTTGGGGACCGTGACCGCCAGGGTCGCGTGGCCGCGCCGGTGTAGCGCGCTCACCAGGCGCGCATAAAACAGTTCGGCGCCGCCAAGCGACCGCCCGCCGATAATGTG
The DNA here is from genome assembly GCA_036796235.1 of Candidatus Competibacteraceae bacterium. Classification (GTDB taxonomy): domain Bacteria; phylum Pseudomonadota; class Gammaproteobacteria; order Competibacterales; family Competibacteraceae; genus REEE01. The sequence goes on from DAIRDI010000186.1 coordinate 4,973, forward strand.
GGCTGAGGTGATCATGAATTTCCGGGGTAAGTCCATCGCGCATCATTGGGAAGCGCGCTATTGACGCACAAGGTAGTGCATACTGTATAGATGAAATTTCGTTCAGGACAGGCCGATCATGACCGACCGAACCCGGCTCTCGGTATTCATCACCACCTATAATAACGCCCGGACCCTGACGGCCTGTCTGGACAGCATCCGGTGGGCGGATGAAGTCATCGTGCTCGACTCCTTCAGCGCGGATGACACCCTCGCCATCGCGCAGCGCTACGGCGCGCGGATCGCCCAGCATGAGTTCATGGGTTACGGTGCGCAAAAACGCATGGCGCTGGCCATGACGAGCCATGCCTGGGTCCTGTTGCTCGACGCCGATGAGGCCCTGTCGCCCGCTCTTCAGGTTGAAATCCGCCAATTGCTGCAACGGGGACCGGAGGCGGAAGGCTACGAAATTCCGCGGTTGGAACAGATGTTCTGGCGCATGTACAGTCCGGCGACCCGGATGAATCACTACTTGCGTCTGTTCGACAAGCATAAGGGTGATATCGATGACGCGCCGATTCACGCCGCGCCAAAGGTGCGGGGTCGCGTGGCCCGGCTCAAGGCTCCTTTCTATCACTATGGCGAAACGGATATCCATACCAAGGTCGAAAAGATCAATGCCTACTCGACCGGTCTGGTGATCGACAAGCTCAGAAAAAAGCGCTGGAGCATCCCGCTGATCATGGTGTTCTACCCGCCGCTGTTTTTCATTCGCAGCTATCTGTTCAAGCGCAATTTTCTAAATGGCTGGGCTGGATTCATCAACTCGGCGATCGCGGCGTTCTACGTCTTTCTCAAGTACGCCAAGCTGTACGAGCATCGGCAGTTCGCCAAGCATGGCACCCGTCTGCTGCCGGATGATGCGCCGCCGTTGCCGGGCGAGCGCCAGCCTCCGGGCGATGATGCGCCATGACCCAACATCAGCCGATGAATGCCCGCAGACGCCGCAAAACCCATGCGGGAGTCAGCATGGCCATGCAACTCTGGTGCGAGCAGGTTTTGCGGTAGCAGTTGATGCAGGGGAGATCAGCCTGCAAGGCGATGACGTTGTCGCCCGGCGGTTTGACCCGGCGCGGGTCGGTGGGGCCGCATAACACCAGCATCGGCGTGGGTGTGGCGGCGGCCAAGTGCGCGGTTCCGGTGTCATTGGCGACGATAAAACGCGCCGCCGCGCAAAGCGGTGGAATGTCGAGAATGGCGGTCTGTCCACATAAATTTACGACCCAGGAACCACAAGAGTGGGCAATCCACCGGCATTCTTCGATTTCATCGGGGCCGCCGATCAGCACGATGCGTTCCAGACCCTCTCGGTGGAGTTGAGCTGCCAGCGCCGCGTAACGGGCGGCGCCCCAACGTTTGAGATAGCCGTTGGCGTTACATCCCGGCAGAAAAATCGCGAAT
>DAIRDI010000187.1:0-4731 GCA_036796235.1 Candidatus Competibacteraceae bacterium
GGCAAGCCCCCCATGACCGTGAAGTTCACCGTATAGCCCCAGTACGCCTCCTCTTGCACCGCAGGGGTCAGACGCCGCATCAGGGCCGCGCGCGCCGCGCGGGTGCCGTCGTTGATCGTACAGGTCGCAAAGCCGCGAAACAGCCGTTCGGCCAGGGCCGCATTGGTGGCGGCCCCCGCCGGGCCGGTCAGGGCGGCGAGCAGGGCGGCGGTCAGGAGCAGGTTGCGGAGTTCGATCATAATCATGCCCTTTTACATCCCAAGACGAGGTTTAGCGAGCGTCGCTATTGCCTAGCGACTCCGCTGCATGGCCGCAGTTTTCCGGCCCAAGCGGGTGATGACCAGATACGCACAGATAAAGTGGGCTGGCCGCCACACCGAGCCAGAACTTGTCTGGCGATTCTGGCAACTCTCAGAATCACCTATATTTTAAATAAAAACAAGCATATGAAGCCGAATTGCGCCTGCTGTCTGGGGGAAGATCCGTCAGAATTCTTTGCGGAGTTGTGACCGGAAACGGGGGCTCCCGGCCCGAAGCGGCACTCACCGGGGACGGGTAAGGGACTGCTATCGAGCGGGCAGCCCCCATGTGAGCCGGTCTCACTTCAGCGGTCGCTATGTGCCGTCCAGCACCCGTGCTGCTGCATGTCGAGGCATGGCATGGGGCCGATCCGACCCCGAATGCGGAAGACCCCGCAGGTGGGTATAGCGCCTGCGGGGTCCTGTTTTGATAGCAGACAGTTCGTTCAGGGGGCGACGACCGGTATCATGCGTTCGTTGACATCCGGCGGAACGTCGTAGGCGTTGGCCGCGTCCGGATGAAACACCGGGAGGAATTCGGCCAGGGCATCCTGCTCACCGCCGGTGATGGAAAAGTCGGCGAGACCAGGATCTAGAACCTCAAAGCGACCTTCAAGCAGCGACGCGAAATTCGCGCCCACTAGATTCTTGAACGGCCATCCGCTCCCGCAGTTCTCCCTCTCAAATCCGCTGCCCGGAGGCGCGGCACAGGCGGCCAGGAAGTCGAGGGCGACGACCCGGTAGCTGCGGCCCGTTTCCTGCGTGACGCCGTCCGTGACGACGGTTTGCCATCCTCCATCACAGGCGCCAGCGTTCCAGTCTCCCAGGCAGACCGCCATTTCCCGAACCTGCTGTCCATCCGTTGCCAGCCCCCGATTGGTGTCGCCGTTGGCCCGAGCCTGGAAGGATCGGTCGAACTCAACACGCAGACCGGCCGTGTGCCCGAAGTTACCCTTGACCAGTTCCTCCAGCAGATCGCGCAACTCAGGCGCGGTCATGTCCACAAGGGCGAGCCCGTTGTTGAAGGCCAGGGAGGTCTGGATGTCGAGTTGCGAGATACCGCCCTCGGGCTTGCCGAAGTCGTTCGCCGCTGGCGGCAGCAATACCACCTCATCCTCTTCACCGGGCGGAACACTGACGATGCCGATCGGCGCACGGATACCGCCACCATTCTTCACCGAAACCAGCGGCGGGTTGTCGGTATCCAGGAGCTGCGCGTACCACAGGTTCGCATCCGCGGTCAGGTTGCCGAGATTGGTCTCGCGGCTGCGCACCTGGGAGCGCCGACCCTCGAGGAAGACCTTGGTGATGCCAAAGGCGTCGCCGTCGAGCTCACCCAGAATCTCGCGGATCACGTTGGCGACCTCCACGACCTCCGGAATCGGCTCGGCCTTCAGTTGCTCCACGATCACCGGAATGGCGGCCCATGCCCCGTTTTTCCCAGTATCCAGCTTGTTGGTCGCAATGACGCCGTTGCGGTCGAACTCGACCACGAGGCGGCCCAGGTATTTGTAGTCCGCATCCGTGTTCACCAGCAGCACTGGCTCACCGCTGGCACTCGTGTAGATTTCCGGATAGTCGCCCCCGGCAATGTCCCCGTCGCGGAGAAAGTCGTTGCTGTCCGCCAGGAGGGTGTTGGATCCCCCGGCGACGATGATATCCACGTCGCGCAGGCGCGTGGCCAGGTTCCGTTCCACGTTGATCCGCTGCATGTGCGCGGCGAGGATGATCTTGTTGATACCCTCTGCCGTGAGCGCATCGACCTCTTCCTGGATCACGGCGGCCAGCGCATCGAACCCCGCTGCGTCCTCCTGGAACGGGCTGGGTGACAGTTTGAGGTTCCCCACGGACGTGATGGACGGAAGCGTCGGGGTCACCGCACCGACGATACCGACGCGCTCGCCGTCCACCGTGATCACCACGCTTCGGGCCAGCGAGCCGGGTGGCAGGATGCTGGCCTCCTGGCGCGGCGCCTGCAGCAAGGGCGCTGTGTTCGAGTCGGCCGTGAAGTCGATGTTCACGGAGATGTAGGGCCAGAGGGCGCCGGGGTAATCACCATCGGGCTGGATGATGCCGGCAAAGCCCGACGGTCCGGTATCGAGATCATGGTTGCCCACGGCCGTGACCTGCACGCCCATCCGATTCTGGATCGCGATCTCGCCGCGACCCTGCCCCGGCTTGCCAATCACCGCGGCCATACGATCATCCGTACTGGCCTCGAAGATGGGTCCCGGGATGTAGTTGTCACCGGAACTCAGCAGGATCGTGCGATCGGGGTCCTGGGAGCGGAAGTGATCCACCAGGGCCGAGAATTCGTCGACGTTGAACATGGCGGCGGTACCGCCCCCATCCACGTCCGCGAAGTGCAACAACTGGAGCTGAAACGGTTCATCGGTCGTGCTTGTGGAACTGCTATTGCAGCCTGCAAGCATGCTCACTGCGAGAGCCGCAACAACAGCGGCATGAAGAGCCCTTGTACGCATCAATCTACTCCTGGCTGTGTGAAAGGGTTTCCAGAGTTGGAACAACAGGCGTGTCGCCGGCATTGGCCTGCATGAAGACCTGGTGATAGAGCCATCGCGCTGCGGGTGTCCGATCGACCCCCCATGAGAAGTCCGCTACACGAAAGCGATCCATCCGGACAGGCCACGAATTGCCATTTCGGCTCAGACAGGCTCGATACGGCTAACCTCGGCCACGGTCTTCACCGCCGCTGCGCGACGGGTATCGAGCAGATACTCACGATCCTTCACGGTCGTCACGAAACGCCATTCGGCGAGCACCTGGTCGAGGGCGAAGGTCACCGCAAGGTACCCACGCTGGTTCACGTTCAGGTATTGCAGATCGTCGACCAGCAACTGGATGGCCTGCTCGGCACCAGGCACGGACTCGGCTGGGATCGATTGAGCGCATCCACCAGCAACTCCTCGGGAAGATTCATGCGCCCGAACAGGATCTGCTGACCAGATCGACGTCGTTGTCGTCGGGACCCGTGCGGACCAATCGCTCCGCATCTTCGGTTGCGTAGCCCCGGTTGTCGTACTCGTAGATGTAGATGCTTACCACCTATCAGTTCCTCATCACGGGGCAAACGCGGTAGAAGAGCGGTAAGGGTTGTTGCATTTGGAGTCGCCTTTCAAGCGCGCGCAAACCGCGTTTGAACCAGGACACGGCACTCCGAGCCAGTTTTTTAAAGGTCCAATGGTCGGGGTCCGTTTGCTCTTGCGTTTTTTTTTCCAACGGCGTCGGGTGATCGTGGGCCTCCTCTTGCCCGACCCGCACGCACCAGTACATGGCCAGGGCCATGATCGCCAGCAACCGATCCAGCCGGTCCGCGGCGCGTAACTGGGTGTCTTCCAATTGAAAACCGCGACTTTTGAAGTCGGAGAACATCGGCTCAATGCCCCAACGACTGGCGTAATCGCGGACGGTCGCCGGATTCGGCGGGTCGTTCATCGCGATGATCCACGGTTCGGGATGCCCGTTTTCATGCCAAATCGCCAGATTCGTGGGCACCCCTTCATTAAATAACCAGACATTGGACAGATAACGTTCGGCGTGTCCCTCGGCTAAGGCACCGGTGGTGGTCAGGTCGCCAAATCCCGGATCGACGTTCAGATTCCCTTTCAGCCGTAACCGGTAATGCCAGCCGGATTGCGCGTGGAGCCAGAGGAACAACTCCACGGAGGGATAGAAGCGATCCGCCGACAGCAACACCTCCGCCCCGGCCGGGAGCCACGCCCGCACCCGCTCCAACAGGACTTTCTGGGCCGCAAAGCCGAGATTCGCGGGACCCGCTTCCACCGTCCACGCCAAGGGTAACGCCCGATCCCCGACGCCGAGGCTGATCATCAAGATCGCAAACCGATTCCCCAAATCCGTTTGATCCATACTCAAAATGATCGTCTCGCCATGCTGACAAGCCGCCGCCAAGGCTTGACTGGCCCACGGTTCCAGCACCTCCGCACTCGATAGTAACGGATTCTTTAACAAGCGGCGGAGCCACTGCTCGCGCATATCCTGCCGTTCCGTCTCCAGCGGCAAGACATTCGCCAGGTCCACCGTATTCGGGGTCTGCGCTTCCAGCAGCGCCCCGACCGCTAGCGCCAACTTCGTCACCACCGTCTTGCGCAGGGTCGGCAGCGCGGCCCGCAACCCCTCTTCAATGGTGATCGCCAACTGCCGTACCGTTCCCATCATTCCCTCCCCATCTCGGTTAAACTCAATGCACAGAGTCTAGCTGAAAACTGATAGGTGTTGAGGATGTAGATGTAATCGCTCAGTTGCAGCAACGCGTCGAGATCGGGTTCCTTCGCGATCTCGGCATAGACGTGCAGCTCGGGTATGTTGTCGGGGAAAACGCCGGTGATGCCGCCCGGGAGGGACTCACCCACCGAAAGCTCTGCGCATGGTCCGTAGCAACCGATGCCGA
>DAIRDI010000187.1:4741-6134 GCA_036796235.1 Candidatus Competibacteraceae bacterium
GGCGGGTGCGGCGAAATCGCGAGTTCGGCTTCATGGAAGAATCCTCGGTTGCGTCACTGGATCAGACGAAACCTATATAATCGCAGCCGGACATGACAGATTCTCAACGGAGCCGTGACGGGTCTATGACCGACCGGATGACAACCCTAATGAGTCCTGGACTGCTCGAGTTCTGGGTATTCGGCATCAGGGCTCGGCCTTGCCTTGCGCCGATTGGGGCGACTCGAAGCGAGCAGAGTGCCTTAGTACTCGATCTTGTGGGCTCTGCTTGCGTGACGATTACTGATCCCACGCATCGCCTTTTCGGTCTTACGGTCCCGTTAGTTCAAAAGCACCCTCTGGCGTCAACCTCGGTGGTCGTGATCCGGTTGCCGACCGGCGAATATCGCCGCGTACCCCGTGCGGCCACGAACCTGACCGAACTCCCGGCCGAGGTTACGGTTGCCCCAGTAGGGGTAGAACGAGCAGTCGGGTCAACCCCCGCCATTTAAAGTGGGCTGGCCGCCACACTGAGCCAGACCTTGTCTGGCGATTCTGGCAACGCCTTCGCCCGCGCCTCAAGCTGCCTCGCTTGTGGTTGCAAGGCGCTCATCCGTTGCCCGCATGAGCCTGGATCAGTGCGATTCATACTACGACCTTGCGCCAGCAGGCCGCGCGCTTCACTGTCCAGACTGGCCAGGGTGTCGTCCGCCTGTACGGTCAACGGCAAGGCCAGCAGGAGCGGTAGCAAATTTCTTGGCTTCATCGCGCCTTTCCTTCAGGTTGCGGTACCACGAAGGATAGACCACTACATGTAGCGACCCGCAATCGAAAACGCCTCTGGTGCCAGGCTTGCAAACCCAACAATTCACGATTACACCCTGGTAATCAGGCACGATTTTTCGGGGCGCCGAGCCCGAAAAACCCGGCGCCAAGGCGGCGAGAGAAACCCCGGCCACCTTAAACGCCCCGCGCCCAAGCGACCGGCGCCGGAGGCGGCGCCAGCCGCAAGCGACGGCGGCACGGCCACCGGCACGGAGACGCCGAACACCGGACCCGCGAACCGCCGCACGGCGAGCGGGAACCCGACCCAGCCCGACCAGGCCGCCGCGAACACCGCCGCCGCCGAGGCCGACCGGAACCCGACGACGACCACCGCACCGGAAAACGACCGCACCGACGCCCGAACGCGCCAGCGCCGCGCGCCACACGACAGCGCCGACCCGACCAGCGAGCGCCACCAGGGCGCGGCGAGGGGAACCGGCGAACCGGGCCGAACCACGACGAGCGTGCGCGGACGGGGCGGCGGGACCGCAACCGAACGGCCAGGGCGCAACCGCGCTGCTGATGCTGGCCATGCTGGAGCGCTTCGGGCTGGCGGCGATGGACCCGCTGGGTGCGGCCCGGCTGCACC
>DAIRDI010000187.1:6144-6404 GCA_036796235.1 Candidatus Competibacteraceae bacterium
AACCGGCGAACCGGGCCGAACCACAACGAGAGAACGAGCAACCACAGGACACCCCCAAAAAAGCCAGAACCGAGAGACCCGAGACCGGGGCCGACGCGGCGGGCAACCAAAACCCGCCCGCCACGCCCACGGCGACCAGAACTGCGCGGCCACGGCGAACGGCGCAAGGGCGCGAAGCGGCGAAGCGAACCCTTGCGCCGGGCGACGGGACGCGCGACACCATGCAGGCGGCAGCGGGCGGGTTGGTGCGCCCCGCGCGA
>DAIRDI010000188.1:0-6381 GCA_036796235.1 Candidatus Competibacteraceae bacterium
TCGTCGAACTGCTCGAACAGGGCCTTGCGCTGCTGGGCGGTGAGCGGTTGCAGCAGCCTGCGCAGGTGGTCGGCATGCCCCTGGAACAGTTCGCGTAACAGGGATTGAAACCGCTCGTCGCTCATGACGCTTCCTCCGCGGCAAAGCGCAGTGGGTGTAGGTTGGGTTAGCGCGCAGCGCGTAACCCAACACGATCAAGATGTTGGGTTACGGCCTACGGCCTAACCCAACCTACAAAATCGCCTGGGAACGCTATAGCGTCTCCTCCGCCGCGAAACGCAGCGCCAGCAGGTGCTTGCAGGGGCCGCGTCGCAGTTCGTGTTGCTGAATCCAAGGACAGGCGCAGCGGCCTTCCCGCAAATAGCCCCGCGCATCCACCCGCAGCGCGACCGGGTAATAGCCGCTCTCGCCGCGCACCCAGCCGCTGGCGATCAACTCACCGTCGCGCCGCTCGCAATGTTCGATTTCTACCGCCTGTTTCTCCAGCAATGCTCGGGAACCCTGGAGCCGGCCAGGTTGATGCTTCTGGTCCACCAGAAACGGCAACTGACGGTAGAAGTACCGGTCGCGATCCCGGTCGAACCCCAGCAAGCCCTGCTGGGCGAGCCGGTCCACGATTTCCGTGGCGTGGGGCAAGGAAAAATCCTGATGCTGGGCCAGTTCGGCGATGGTGAACTGATTGAGGCTGTGGGCGGCGGCGCGGGCCAGGGCCAGATCGACCTCGTCGATTTCCGCCGCGCGCAACTGGCGCAGCGCGTCGCCGTCGCCGGAAAAGCCGTGCGCCGCCGCGCCGGACAATCCCAGCGTGAACTGGGCCGCGCCGGTGTCCGCCACCCACAGCGACGCCCCGGTCGCCTCGGCCTGATATAGTCTTCCTTGCTAATAACCGGACACCTCTTCCTTGGCTAAGGACGCCGAGGTAGTTCAGCGATGTAGTCTAATCAGGTGAGAAGACTATAAACGCGCAGCGTTTGTAAATCCGGCAGGATGGCTTGCAGCAACCGCAGCCGGTGACCGTCGTTGACCGCGATGTAACCGCCCTGGCCGGCGGGCTGGCGATGGAGGATTTCCGGTTTGTGGCGCTTTGGAACCAGATACAGAGCGCCCTTGGCGCCGGCGGGAATCCGGCTCAGCAACTGGCCGGCGGTCAGGCGATCCAGCTCGAACAGCGGCCGGGCCTGGCGCTGCACCGCCTGCACTTGCAGGAAGCCCTTGATCCAGCGCTCCGGCAATTTGACCTTGTGCTCGACCGCCTCGCCCCGTTGCGACTGAAGCTTGATCGACTGTTCGCCCATCTCGAAATGCGCGGGCTTGCCGGGCCGCAGTTGCGCCAGATGATTCAGAAAGGCGCCGTTGAAATCGACGTTGGTGGTCCCGTTACGGTGGAACGCGCCGTCAGCGAAGGCGTTTTCGGTCAGATCGGCGCGAGCGTAGACGCTGGCGCAACTGGAAAAGCACTCCAGCCGCAGCAGTTGATTCCCCGAAGTGATGACCGGGTCCAGCAAGCGCCACAGGTCGGGCCGGTGGAAGCGAGATTCCACCGTGTTCCGCAGACCGAGCAGCAAATTGCGGAAGATCAGCGGTTGGGCGATCTGGCCGGAGAAAATGGCGGGAACGGCGGCGGGCGGTTGCGCCTCGCCCAATTCCGTAGACGCCATGAACACCAGCACGAGGCCGGCTTGGGCCTCGACGAGGCTGGGTTGTCGGTAGCGGGTGATGAAGTCCATCGGAATGACCGTCGGTTGAATTGCCCAATCGAATGCTTCCCCACGCTCCCCGCCTTTTCCTCGGGTTACGACATCGCCAGCCCGGCAGCCAGATTTTTTTTGATCCAATTAAACCTTTTTCTCGCCAGCGGGAAACAACGCACGGGAAGAAGCTATTTTGCTTTGCCGCCTTTCTTCCGGAGGGTTCGATCCTTCTGGTCTCCGGCATGTATTGACCACTGATTGTAGGAGAAAAAATGATGAGTGCTCTAACAACCTTGACTTCCACATGGATGGCCTCCGCGCCGTTCGCCCGTAGCCGTCTTTTCACTTTTATCCCGCCGCGAATATCGCGGTCTCAGCGCGTGAAGGCCTTGGCGGCCCTATGGCTCGTCGCGGCCACGCTGGGGCTGGCGGCCCCCGCTCACACGCAGATGCGCATCGAATGGGAAGCGCACGACAACGCCCCCGGCATTCCCAAGGCCGTGACCATGGACGAAAAGCGCAACGCGTACCTCGCGGGCCTCGATATTCGCGGGGGCGGATTCGTCACCGGCTTCACCCCCAGCGGGATCTTCCGGTGGAAAACGCATATTGGAATGGAGCCGGTGGCTATCGCCGTCGCCGGCGACGGCAACCTGTATGTGCTCGCTCAGCTCCAGCCATTTCATGCCGATCAAACCGTCACCTTCCCCTACAGACCGGGTAGACCGGGTTACGCCGCCCGCAACGGGAACGATGTGGGCCTGGTGAAGCTCGACCGGGAAGGCGCCATCTTGTGGAGCGCCAACTACAATTCCGGCTGACAAAACAGTGACTTGGCGATCACGATGGCGGTGGACCCCTTCGATCACGTCTACGTCATCTCCAACTCAACACTAAGCAACCAGGAAGGGGGCGCCAGCACGATGACCCTGCGCTATCGTCCAGACGGGACATTAATGTGGGAGCGGCGGTCGAGTCCCAACGAAGCGCGGCCAGCATTCATCACGCCGCAAGCCGTTTCCGTCGACCACTTCGCCAATGTTTATGTGGGAATGCATACTCGCTTGATCCCCTCCCCCGATCTTATGTCGGTCCTGTCTTACAACCGCCAAGGGAACTTTCGCTGGCAACGCGACTTCTCGCCAGTCATAGGCGGGCCTTTGACCTTCGGTGGCATGGACACCGATTTCAGAACCGGCGAAACCTATGTGAACCTGAGCGAGTTTTTCCCCGTAGAGCTCAATCACAAGTTCTCGACATACAAATTGACGACAACAGGACATCTCGCGTGGTCGACGCTGGAGGACTACGACGACGGGTATCCGTTGCCCGTGTTCAAGCGGGGTGGCCGCGTGTTGAGCGCGGCGACCAGGTTCGGTCCCGTGGCTCCCGGAGCGACCGCATGGGGAGGGACAACCGCGTGGTCACTCAGACCTGATAATGGCGAACTCGACTTTCTGGCAAATGCCGAAACCGACGCGGGGCTGCCGTTGAGCCCTCACCTCGCTTTTCCCCCCGCACAGAAGCTCGTGGCGGCGGACAGCGGCGGCGGCATGGTGATGGCGGGCGCCACGATCCAACTTCTCAATAACCAATTCGTTCAGGACGTCCACGTATGGAAGTTCTCGAGCGACGGACGGGCGTTATGGGTGTCTCCTCCCATCGAAGTCTCGGAGCAGGCTAATTCGGGGAATGAGATGGAGGGGTTATACGCCTCGCCTGTCTCCTGCGATGTGGTATTGGCGCTCGACGGCGACAATATCTTTTCGCAGGATCGCCCTCGTGTGCTCATGCTGAGCGCCTCGGGCGACGTCGACCAGGACGGCTGCGCCGATCAACGCGACGTGGGTATCGTGGCCAACAGCATCAGCTTCAACGATCCGGCGCCGTTCGCCGACATGAACTGCGACGGCAAGGTCGACGCCAACGACGTCGCCCTGGTTCAGGCGCGCGTGGGCCAGTGTTTTTGACGGACAGGCCGGCAGCCGAGCTGCCGGCAAGTATCATAGCGCGCTTCACAGCCACGCCACTGGAGCAGCATGGCCTCATGCGCGTCATCACCTTCAACGCCAACGGGATTCGTTCCGCCGCCCGCAAGGGCTTCTTCGCCTGGCTGACCGAACAAAACGCCGACGTGGTCTGCATCCAGGAAACCAAGGCGCAGGCACACCAGTTGCCGCCCGATCCCTACCACCCGTCTGGCTATCACTGCCATTACCACGACGCCGAGCGCAAAGGCTACAGCGGGGTCGCGCTGTACGCCCGCCGCGCGCCGGACGCGGTGCGCGCCGGTCTGGGTTGGCCGGAGTGCGATGCGGAAGGCCGCTGGTTGGAGGCGCGGTTCGGACCACTCAGCGTGGTATCGCTGTATCTACCCTCCGGTTCCTCCAGTTCGGAACGCCAGACGGTGAAGTTCGATTTCCTGGCGCGGCTGACCGAACTGTTGCGAGCGATGCGCGCCAGCGGCCGGGATGTCATCCTGTGCGGCGACTGGAACATCGCGCATAAGGAAATCGACCTGAAAAACTGGCGGGCCAATCGCGACCATTCTGGGTTTCTACCCGAGGAACGGGCCTGGATGGATGCGTTGTTTGGATCATGGGGCTGGGTGGATGCCTTTCGGGTCGTTAATTCTGAGGGAGGTCAATACACCTGGTGGTCGAATCGCGGCCAGGCGCGGGCGAAAAACGTGGGCTGGCGGATCGACTATCAAGTGGTCACGCCCGCGCTAGCCGAACGGGTCCGCGCCGCCGCCATCGCTCGGGACCAGCGCTTTTCCGATCATGCCCCCCTGATCCTGGATTACGACCTGACTTTCTGAAGGCCGCCCCGACGCGACCCGACTGTCATCCGATCATCATAAAGATTTCATCCAGGTGTTGCATGGAGCGGCCATGATGCCGGCATGGTTGCCACACTCGCCCCACCGCTTGCCGCTCCAATCACCACTGAATCGCGCCGGCTGCGGATCAGCATCGTCACCGAAACCTACCCCCCGGAGGTCAACGGCGTCGCCATGACCATCGGCCGGCTGGTCGAGGGGCTGTGGGCACGCGGCCATGCCGTGCAATTGATCCGCCCCCGCCAGCATCGCGGCGATCGGCCGCGCCACGAGGAACGGTTGGATATTCTGCCCGTACCCGGTTTTCCCATCCCGTTTTATCAGGAACTGCGGATGGGGCTGCCGTCCGGCCAGTTGTTGGTGGAACAATGGCGCCAAGCGCCACCGGATGTGGTGCATATCGTCACCGAGGGCCCCTTGGGCGGTTCGGCGCTGCACGCCGCCCGCCGGCTGGGCCTGCGGGTGTTTTCCGGTTTCCACACCAATTTCCACAGCTACAGCCGCCACTACGGCATCGGCATTCTGGCCCGACCGATCATCACCTATCTGCGCCGCTTTCATAACCGGACCGACTGCACGCTGGCCCCCACCGCGGAACTGGCGGAGGAACTGCGCGCGCTAGGTTTTACGAATCTGCGGGTGCTGGCGCGCGGCGTGGATACCCGGCTGTTTCACCCGGAGCGGCGCGACCTCGCGCTGCGGCGGAGTTGGGGCGCGGAACCTACCGATCTGGTCGCGCTGTACGTCGGACGGCTGGCGGCCGAGAAAAACCTGCAAGTAGTGCTGGCGGCTTATCAGGCCTTACAGGCCATTCGACCGACGGCGCGGCTGGTCCTGGTGGGCGATGGGCCGCTGGCCGCCCGACTGCGCGCCCGTCATCCCGGCATCGTGTTTCCCGGCGCCCGCATCGGCGTCGATCTGGCGGCCCACTATGCCTCCGCCGATCTGTTTCTATTTCCCAGCCTGACCGAAACCTTCGGCAACGTCACCCTGGAAGCCATGGCCAGCGGCCTGGCGGTGGTGGCGTTCGATTACGCCGCCGCCCACCAGCACATCGTCCACGGGTGCAACGGCCTGCTGGTCCGGCGCGGCGATCCAGCCGCGTTCGTCGCGACCGTCCGCCGACTGGCCGAGGAACCGGCGCTGCTCCAGCGTCTGAGACCGGCGGCGCGGCAGGCGGTGAGCGATTTTGATTGGGAACGAATCCACGACCAGTTGGAGCAATGGCTTCTCGAGCCGCCCTGAAACACAACGCTCTCAACCAACCTTTGAGGAGCACGACCATGAACAGACTCGGTCAGACCATGCTGCCGCGGCGGCTGGCGGAACTGGACTTGGCTTGGTGCCTGCGGTTCAATCAGGCCAGCCGTCGGCGGGGCCTGGAACGCTCGTTCGCCGCGATCAGTCGTCTGGGCGACGGTGTGTTCTGGTACACGCTGATGCTGGCGCTGCTGTTCGCGCAGGGATCGGCGGCCCTGCCGGTGGTGGCGCGGATGCTGGCGGCTGGCGCGCTGGCGCTGATCCTGTATAAATGGCTGAAATCCCGGACCACCCGCCCCCGGCCCTGCGCTCGCAACGAGCGGATCAGGGCCTCGGTGGCGCCGCTGGACGAGTACAGCTTCCCGTCCGGGCACACCCTGCACGCGGTGTCGTTCAGCATCGTGGCGGTCTATTACTACCCGGCGCTGATCTGGTTGGTGGGACCCTTCACGCTGCTGGTGGCGCTATCGCGGATGGTGTTGGGTTTGCATTATCCCAGCGACGTGCTGGCTGGGGCGTTGCTCGGCGCCGCGCTCGCCGCGCTGACATTGCAATTTTAGCGGAATTTCAAACGACCTCGGACTCCGC
>DAIRDI010000189.1:0-6379 GCA_036796235.1 Candidatus Competibacteraceae bacterium
CACTTCCAGCGGTTCGCGGCCGCGCACCCAGATTTCGCCGCCCAGCATCCGCAGGAGATTTTGCAGCGCCTGGGCGGCGGGCGCGAAGCCTTCCGGGCGCGGGGTCACCTGCTTGAGTTCCAACTGGCTGTTGGCGTTCAGCTTGAGCTGCGTCCCATTCGCCAGCAGGATCGCCGCCCGGCTGCCCGCGCCGGTCCGCACTATCTCGCCGGCACCCAGCCTCGCGCCGGCGCCGACCGGTTGCCAGCGGCCTTCGCGCAGGACTTCGGCGGTTCCCAGGATGCTGACCATCTCGCCGGCTTCCTGAGCCAGCGCCAGGCGCTCGGGAAGCAGCGGCATGAGGATCAGCAAACCCACACTAACCAGCCAGTCCCGATGAAACCATTGGAGCGATGAGGCCTTCTTGCGAACCTGCCGTGCAATCGTCATCTCACCATCTTCATCAACCATTTAGAGGTTATTGTTTCTAGCACACTCCGTTGTATTGATGCAATATTTCTATTGATTCAGGAAATTTTATAGAAAATAGCATGTTGCATTTCTTTCATCATCGCGGACTCTTTTTGGCGGAACCGCATCAAACGGCTAGCATTTCAGTCGGTCGTTTTGCGTATCATCTACATCCCTGCTTTTCCGAAAGGTCGCCATGAACCCATCGCCCTTGCTGATTCTCTGCACCTGCCCGGACCAGGCCACCGCCGAGCGCATCGGGGAAGTCGTGGTCGGCGAACGGCTCGCCGCCTGCGTCAATATCGTGCCGGGACTGACTTCGATCTACCGCTGGGAAGGACAAATCCAGCGTGACACCGAATTACTGCTGCTCGTCAAGACCCGCGCGGCGGTCTATCCCCTGCTCGAAGCACGCCTCCGCGAACTGCATCCCTACCAGACGCCAGAGATCATCGCCCTGCCGATTCAAACCGGATCGGCGGCTTATCTGGACTGGATCGTGGATAACACGGGAGCGCCCGTATGAGACACGGACGCTGGATCGGCCTGATGCTGTTCCTGGCGCTGCTGCTGGCTAGACCGGCGTCGGCGGGGTTGTTCGACCGCTTCGGCGGCGCGTCGCAGGAGCGGATTCTCGAAGCCGATCAGGCTTTCCAGTTGATGACAAGCGCCGTCGACCCACTGACCGTGGAAGCTCGCTGGCTCATCGCACCCGGCTATTACCTGTACCGGGACAAATTCCGGCTCGAACTACTCGACGCCGAAGGGGTGGCTATTGCCGCCACGGAAATCCCACCGGGTGAATTCAAGGACGACCCGTTTTTCGGCCCGCAGCAGGTCTTCCACGGCGAAGCGACGGCGACCGCCCGCCTGCAACGCGACTCGACCGACGCGCAAACCGTGCGGATGAAGCTGGATTACCAGGGTTGCGCCGAAATCGGCGTCTGCTATCCGCCCCTGAGCCAGACCGTGGCCGTAAGTCTGCCGGCTATGGCTTCACCTCCCGGCCCTCTCCCCATGAATGGCGAGGAGGCGTCAAAGGAGGAGGTAAAGTCGGAGCCGGTCGGTGGCGAAGCCGAACAGGACCGGCTGGCGCGCTTGTTGGGCGAGCAGCGTTTTCTAGCGATTCCGGCATTCTTCGGTTTCGGGCTGTTGCTGGCCTTCACGCCCTGCGTGTTTCCGATGATTCCGATCCTGTCCAGCCTGCTCGCCGGCCAGGGCGCGACACTGACCCGCGGGCGGGCCTTTGGCCTATCGCTGAGCTACGTGCTGGCGATGGCGCTCACCTATACCGTCGCCGGGATGCTGGCGGCGTTGTTGGGCCAGAATCTCCAAGCCTGGTTCCAGAATCCCTGGGTGCTCGCGACGTTCAGCGGCTTGTTCGTGCTGCTGGCGCTGTCGATGTTTGGGTTTTATGAGTTGCAGGCGCCAGCTGCCCTGCAAAGCCGTCTGGCCACCTGGAGCCATCGTCAGTACGGCGGCCAGTACACAGGAGCGGCGATCATGGGATTCCTGTCGGCGCTGATCGTCGGCCCCTGCGTGGCCCCGCCGTTGATCGGCGCATTGACCTTTATCGCTGTCACCGGCGACTTGACGCTGGGGGCGGTGGCGCTGTTCGCCCTGAGTCTGGGCATGGGCGCGCCGCTGCTGGCGATCGGGGCTTCGGCGGGCCACTGGCTGCCGCGCGCCGGACACTGGATGGAGCGGGTGAAAGCCGTGTTCGGCGTGCTGCTGCTGGCGGTGGCGCTCTGGTTGCTGGAGCGCGTTCTGCCGGCGGCGGTCGGCATGGCGCTGTGGGCGACGCTGTCGATCGTCACCGCGACTTACATGGGCGCCCTGCAACCGGTGGCGCACGGCGCGCCGGCCTGGCGCACCCTGATCAAGGGCCTGGGACTGGTGCTGATGGTCTATGGCATATTGCTGCTGGTCGGCGCGGCCGCCGGCGGGCGCGATCCCCTGCAACCCCTGCGCGGCGTTGGGTTGCTCGCCGAAGCCCGCGATGTCCCGACGCTGGCGTTCCAGCCGGTCAAATCCGTGGCCGAGGTGGAGCAGGCGGTGCGGGCGGCGGGCGACAGGCTGGTGATGCTGGATTTTTACGCGGACTGGTGCGCGAGCTGCAAGGAACTGGAACGCTATACCTTTGCCGACCCCACGGTACGGGCGAAGCTATACGAAATGGTGACACTCAAGGCCGATGTCACCGCGCATGACGCTGCGGATCGGGAGTTGCTGCAACATTTTGGCGTCATCGGCCCACCGGCCCTTCTGTTCTTCGGCCCAGACGGGCGAGAGCGCCGCGAGTATCGGGTCATAGGGTTCATGGACGCCGGGCGATTCAACGCGCACCTGCGATCCCTGCGATCCCTGCGAGGGGATAAGGGTTGAGATAAACCGAACCGTGCGCCGCCCCCGGCCCAACAAGCCCATGATTCGTCTAAAATCTCTCCCAAAAGGTGGAATCGCCCCAACAAACCGACCCTAGCCTATTTAAAGGATCACATAAACTTCATATACTAGAGCAACTATATGTTTTAATTAATATTTTTTTTATTAAAAATTTTATTTTTTACACGCAAAAATGCAAATTTGTTTTTGTTAGAATAACATGCGCCGGGTATACTGAAATTATAATAATTTTTACATTGCCTTGCATGGGCAATTGCCGACGGCTCCCGGCTTCGCCGCGGCGGTAGCGTGGGTAAATTTAAAAAATCAAGGCCTTGTGCTGGCTTGGTTGTTCCCAAAGGCTCCGTTGAATTCTTTAAGAAAGCATCCTCAAGTCAGATTGTGAAGAGGAAAAATCGATGCTCGATCAATTGATTAAATCATTTTTAATGCTATTGGCGATAGGGTTCGGTCTTGGCGCCTGCGCCAGCAATCCTAGCCCTTCTGGCGAAGGGGCGCCTATCGCTGAATCCCAGCCGGCGACGCAGGCCTTGGCCGCCCCCACCGCGACCGGTACTACTCCTTACCTAACCAGTACTGAAGCTTACCTGATCGGACCACAGGATCTGCTGGAGCTTCAGATCTTTGGGGTGGTGGATCTCAACCGTACCGTTCGAGTCAACTCACGCGGGTTCATATCCCTGCCGCTGATTGGCTTGGTGCAGGCCGCCGGTCTGACCAGCGAGCAACTGGAAAGCGTCTTGGCCGAAAAGCTTGCCAAGGATTATTTACAGAATCCGCAGGTCAGCGTGTTCATCCAGGAGTACACTAGCCAACGGGTCACCGTCGAAGGGGCGGTAAAAAAACCGGGCGTCTATCCGCTCAAGGGGCGAACCACGCTATTGCAGACCCTGGCCATTGCCGAAGGCTTGACCAGCGTAGCGGATGCAAACGGCATCAAGGTATTTCGCACCGACCCGCAGACGGGTAACCGCACGACGCTCGTGTTCGATCTGGAAAAAATTCGCATTGGCGAGATATCGAACCCTGAGGTGCGCAATGAAGATATCGTGCAGGTCGGGGCGTCGGCGGGGAAATCGCTTGCCAAGGGTATCATTGAGTTTATTTTACCCTTCCGGTACCTGAGCCCGGTGTATTACTAACCGAATCGCATACCGGCCTTCCCAGCGAAAGCCGCGACCGATCAACGGAAAATTTTTATTTTATATTAAATAATCATGAGCAAATCAAAGTTCCCAGTTTATGAAGACGACGACCAGTCGAGAGCCGGCCAATCGCTGATCGAGCGGGCGGGTACACGGCTTGGTCCGATGGCGACCCCAATGCCTCGGGGGGAGCCTGCATCGGATGAGGACGAAATCGCTCTCGGCGATCTGTGGAATATCATCGTCAGACGACGCTGGACCATCATTTTTTTCACCCTGATCGTCCTCGTAACAGTGTTGGCTGCAACCTACCTGATGACGCCCATCTATCGCGCTGGCACGACCCTGCAAATCGATCGCGAGGACATCAAGGTTATCAAGATTGATGAAGTGGCTCCGATCGATGCGACAGGCACCGCACTGGACTACTATCTGACCCAATACGAATTACTCAAAAGCCGCAGCCTGGCCCAACGGGTGATCGATCAACTGGATCTTGCCAACAAGGAAACCCACCCCTCTCTGGCGGCTCAGATTAAGAATTGGCTGTCCGAAAGGCTGCCCCGGAACTGGCGACCGGAAAACCAGGAACCGCTATCCGAGGCCGCGCGCATGGAAACAGTCATTACCAGGTTCTTGGACGACTTGACCGTCGCGCCGGTACGCAACTCCCGGCTCGTCAAACTGTATTACGAGCATCCAGAACCCGAGTTGGCCTCGACCATTCTGAATACCTTGGCCAAGACGTACATCGACCTGAGTCTGGAACGCCGATTCGACGCCACCGCATACGCGCGGGAGTTTCTTCAGGAGCGCTTACAGCAAGTCAAGGCCCGGTTGGAAGACTCGGAGCGAGAAATGGTCGAGTACGCCAACCAGCAAGGCATCGTCAACATCAGTGGCGACGAAACCCAAAATATCGTCAATCAGAAACTTGCCGCCATCAATACGGCTTTAGCGACCGTGGAAAAGGAAAGGACCACCGCCGAAGCCGCCTACCGGCAAATGCTTGCAACGCGCGGTCATGGTCTGAGTCAGGTGTTGGAAAGCAGAATCATCCAGACCCTCAAGGAGTCCAAAGCCAGATTTGAAGCCCAATACCAGGATAACCTGAGTATCTACAAACCCGCTTATCCCGCCATGGTGCAACTACGTGGCCAAATCGCTCAACTCGACCGCCAAATCAATCAGGAAGTAGCCAATATTCGCGGGGCAATAACCGCATCCTACGAAGCGGCCAAGACCGAGGAAGCGCTGTTGCGGGCTAATTTTAATCAGCTCAAGCGGGACGTCATGGAGCTGCAGGGTCGAAGCATACAGTTGAACATTTTGCGTAGGGAAGTCGATACCAATCGCGAGCTGTACAACGCCCTGCTACAACGCTACAAGGAAATTGGCGTGGCGGCCGATGTCGGCACGAACAACATCTCGGTGGTGGACGAGGCCAAGCCGCCGAATTCCCCCTATAAACCCAACCGGCGATTGAACGCCCTACTGGCGCTGGTGCTCGGTCTGCTGGGCGGCTTCGGTTTGGCATTCCTGAGAGAGCACCTGGATAATACCTTCAAGCAGCCCGACGAAGTGGAGAAACTGTTGGGTCTGCCGGTGCTGGGATTTATTCCCTGGGTCCGGCGGAAGCGCGGTGAAACCCGCGCCATTGCCTTGACGGAACACGAAAAACCCCGTTCGGCCCTCGCCGAAGCTTACCGTTCGCTGTGCGCCACTCTGATTTTCTCGACCTCCAGGGGTATGCCCCGGCTGCTGACCGTGACCAGCGCGACCACCGGCGAGGGCAAAAGCACCACGGCGCTCAGTTTGGCAATCCAATTCGCCCAAGCGGGAAAGAAGGTGTTGTTGATCGATGCCGATCTCCGCAACCCGTCGCTGCATAGTATCCTGGGATTGGGTAACGATGTAGGTTTAACTCATCTCCTGACCGGCGACCAGGCTCGCTCGGTGAATATCGCCAAACCCACCCATATCCCCAATCTGTTCTTCATTTCTTCGGGGCCGCCCTCGCCCAATCCCGCCGATTTGCTCTCCAGTTCCAAGATGATGGAGCTGCTGGTGTTGGCCAGCGAGAAATTCGATCAAGTCCTGGTCGACAGTCCGCCAGTCATGGGTTTGGCTGATGCGTTAATTTTGGGAAATCTTTGTGATGGCACGCTGCTGAGCCTCGATATAGGCGGCGCCCGACGCGACCTCGTGCGGGCCGCGGTCAAGCGGCTACGCGGCGCGCGCGTTCATTTGGTTGGGGTGCTGCTGACTAAATTGCAGTTACGACATGGCGTCTATGGTTATTACCATGACTCCAGTTATTACGGTGGATCGCGGTTGCTTTCAAAAGGTTGATTTTTTGAAAAGTCAAGATCAGTGAC
>DAIRDI010000190.1:0-6362 GCA_036796235.1 Candidatus Competibacteraceae bacterium
TTCATGGACGACGTCTGCGGCATGATCGTCCACCAGTACGATGGCTCGTTGAAGGCGGAGCATGGCACCGGCCGCAACATCGCGCCGTTCGTCGAACTGGAGTGGGGCCAGCAAGCGTATCAATTGATGCGGGAGATCAAGGCGCTGTTCGATCCCCGCAATTTGCTGAATCCCGGCGTGATCCTCAACGACGATCCGGAGGCGCATCTCAAAAACATCAAGCCGATGGCCGCCGTCGATCCGCTGGTGGACAAGTGCATCGAATGCGGCTTTTGCGAGCCGAACTGTCCGTCCCGCGCCCTCACCCTGTCGCCGCGCCAGCGCATCGTCGGCCTGCGGGAAATCGCCCGCCTGCAAGCCGCGGGCGAAGACGCCAGCCAACTGCAAGCCATTGAGGCGGCCTATCAGTACCAGGGTATCGACACCTGCGCCGCCGATAGTTTGTGTTCCCTGACCTGTCCGGTCGGCATCAACACCGGCACGATGATGCTCAAAGTGCGCAGCCAGCGGCGCGGCCCCACCGCGCACAAGGTCGGCGACTGGGTGGCGAAGCATTTCGCCGGCGTGACCGCCACGACCCGCTTCAACCTAGCAACCGCCAACCTGTCGCACAAGATTCTCGGCAGCCGGTTGCAGGGGGGGTTGACCGGCGGTCTGCGCAAGCTGTCCGGGAACCGGTTGCCGCTGTGGAATCCCTATATGCCGACCGCGGGCGCGATGCCGAAACTGGAAGCGAATCCCCGGAATGACCGCCCGCGCGTGGTCTATTTCCCCAGTTGCGCCAGCCGCACCATGGGACCGGCCCAGGGCGATCCCGAGCAGGACGCCCTGCCGGTGAAAACCGCCGCCCTGTTGCGCAAGGCCGGGTTCGAGGTCGTCCTGCCCGAGAAGAGCGCCGCGCTGTGCTGCGGCCAGCCCCTGGAAAGCAAGGGCTTGCCGGAAGCGGCCGACGCCATGCGCCGGGAAGTCGAACAAGCCCTGCGCGAGGTCAGTCGCGACGGACAAGATCCCATCGTGTTCGATACCAGCCCCTGCGCCTTCCGGCTCAAGAAAAATCAGGGGCCAAGCCCGCTCAAGCTGTACGACATCACCGAATTCCTGCACGACGTCGTGCTGGAGCGGCTCACGTTCCACAAACAGCCGGAAACCGTCGCCCTGCATTCCCCGTGCAGCAGCATCCACATGGGCTTGCAGGCCAAGCTCAAGGCCATCGCGGAAACCTGCGTGGAGAAAGTCGTCATCCCGGACCAGATCGCCTGCTGCGGCTGGTCCGGGGACAAGGGCTTTACCTACCCGGAACTGAACGCCAGCGCGCTGCGGGATTTGAAGGCAGCGCTGCCGGATGAGTGCCAGTCCGGCTACTCGACCAGCCGCACCTGCGAAATCGGTCTGTCCCTCCACAGCGGGCGCTACTACCGCTCCATCGTGTATCTGGTGGACCGCTGTTCGGAGGCCCGGACCGGCTGACGCCAGGAACAAGCCGCCGAATTCAGGGATTCCCGTCGCGCGGGGGCGTCCGATCGACGCCGCCGGGTGGCGCGGGTTTCAGGGAAGAATCGTTCGGCGAGCCGCTCCGCGCACCACAGTCTGAATTCGGGTCGCGGGATCGTTCGCTCTTCAATTTTCGCTCTCACCAAAGGAGTCCTCACTATGTCTTTTAACAGGCCGGCGCCGGTCGCCATTCCGGGCGACGCGCGCTTCTCCTCGACTTGGGGGTTGTTGTTTGACCTCTACTCCAACCGAGGAACGCACTCATGAATCTGGGTATTCTCTTCCTGCTGGCTTTGATGCCAGTCCTCACAGTATTCGTCTTCCTGGTGGTCCTGCGTTGGCCCGCCAAGCACGCGATGCCCCTAGCCTATGTGGTTACGGTGGCTATCGCGCTGCTGTTTTGGGGCACCGACTTCACCGTGGTGGCCGCGGCCAGCGTGCATGGCGTGGTGACCGCACTGAACATCCTGTTCATCGTCTTTGGCGCGATCCTGCTCCTCTACACCATGCGCGAGAGCGGCGCGATGCAGACGCTACGGCAGGGTTTCACCGACATCTCACCGGACCGGCGCATCCAGGCCATCATCATCGCCTGGATGTTCGGGTCCCTGATCGAGGGCTCGGCCGGGTTCGGTACGCCGGCTGCCGTGGCGGCTCCCTTGCTGGTGGCGATCGGCTTTCCGGCGATGGCGGCGGTGCTCGCGGCACTGATCATCCAGTCGACCCCGGTGTCGTTTGGGGCGGTCGGCACGCCGATCCTAGTGGGCGTCAACGCCGGCCTGTCCGGGCAGGAAAGCGTGCTCGGCCATATCGGCGATGTGACCTTCCAGAATTACCTGTTCCAGATCGGCGTGAACGTGGCCGTGCTGCACACTCTGGTCGGCTTTCTGATCCCGCTGATCATGGTCGGCATGCTGACGCGTTTCTTCGGAAAGTCGCGATCCTTCCGTGAGGGTCTGAAGGCCTGGAAGTTCGCGTTGTTTGCCGGTTTCGCCTTCACCATTCCCTACCTGCTCGTGGCCTGGCTGCTGGGCCCCGAATTCCCATCCATCGTCGGCGGCCTCGTCGGTCTCGCCATCACGGTCACCGCAGCCAAGCGCGGCTTCCTGGTGCCGAAGGACGTCTTCCAGTTCGAGGAGCGCAGCAAGTGGGAGCCCGAGTGGGTCAGCCGCTTCCAGGACCAGCCGGACCCGGTGCGCACCGGTGCCGCGATCACGATGTTCCAGGCGCTGGTGCCCTACATCGTCGTGGTCGCCCTGCTGGTGATCACCCGTACCGTCGAGCCGGTGACCGCCTTCCTGCGTTCCCCCGAGATGACCCTGTCCTGGGCCGGCATCTTCGGGACCAACATCAACACCTCGTCGCAGCCACTGTACCTGCCGGGCGCGGTGCTGCTGGTGGCCTCGATCGTGACCTACTTCCTGCACAAGATGTACCGGGAGAAGGGCGCCTACGCCCGGGCCTGGGGGCAGTCGGGCAGGACGATCGTCGGCGCCAGCGTCGCGCTGATCTTCGCCGTGCCGATGGTACAGGTCTTCATCCAGTCCGGGCAGGCCTCGGCCTATGCCAGCATGCCGCTGGTGCTGGCCGAAGGCGTGTCTGCGGTCTCCGGTTCCGCCTGGCCCTTGTTCTCACCGACCATCGGCGCGCTGGGCGCGTTCATCGCCGGGTCGAACACGGTCAGCAACATGATGTTCTCGCTGTTCCAGTTCGCGACCGCCGTGCAGATCGACCTGACCGTCAACCAGGCGGCCTACGTCGTGGCTCTACAGGCGGTGGGCGGCGCCGCCGGCAATATGATCTGCGTGCATAACGTGGTGGCGGCCTCGGCCACCGTCGGGCTGATCGGCCGCGAGGGCGACCTGATCCGCAAGGCGCTGATCCCGATGACCTACTACGTATTGGCGGCCGGGGCGTTAGGCATGGCGATCATCTACGCCGCGATGTCCTGGTATCTCGCCTGGCTCGCGGTGGTGGCGGCCTTCCTGCTGTTCATGTTCTGGAACCGGGGCCAGACGCTCGAGGCGGCCCCGGCCTCCGCCGCTTCCTGAGCGCTCCGCGCTCTCGATCCGGATCCGGCCGCCGCGCGCGCCGGGTCCGGACTCCCGTCCCCCGCCGACCGGCGGGCGCGCCAGCCGCACCATGGGGCCAAGCCCGCTCAAGCTGTACGACATCACCGAATTTCTGCACGACGTGGTGCTGGAGCGGCTGACCTTCCACAAACAGCCGGAAACCGTCGCCCTGCATTCCCCGTGCAGCAACATCCACATGGGCTTGCAGGCCAAGCTCAAGGCCATCGCGGAAACCTGCGTGGAGAAAGTCGTCATCCCGGACCAGATCGCCTGCTGCGGCTGGTCCGGGGACAAGGGCTTTACCTACCCGGAACTGAACGCCAGCGCGCTGCGGGATTTGAAGGCAGCGCTGCCGGATGAGTGCCAGTCCGGCTACTCGACCAGCCGCACCTGCGAAATCGGCCTGTCCCTGCACAGCGGCCGCTACTACCGCTCCATCGAGTATCTGGTGGACCGCTGTTCGGAGCCCCGGACCGGCTGATCCCAGAACGAAGCCGCCGAATTCAGGGATTCCCGCGAGACGGGGGCGTCCGATCGACGCCGCCGGAGCGCGTGGGCTTTCAGGGATAATCCATTCGGCCAGCCACTCCAGACGCCGGGAGGGGTTTGGGTGGCGGGGTGGTTCGCTCCCCTTGTTTCGCTCTCACCAAAGGAATCTTCAACATGCCTTTAAGCGTATTGGCGCTGGTCGCGTTCTTGCCCATCGCGATCGCGCTCGTTCTCATGGCGGGTCTCCACTGGCCCGCCACCAAGGCCATGCCGCTGGCTTGGCTGGCGTGCGTGGTCGGCGCGCTGTTGATCTGGAATCTACCCATTGGCTACGTCGCCGCGCTGTCGGTGCAGGGGGTGATCTCCGCCGTCGGTATTCTGATCATCGTCTTCGGCGCGATCCTGATTCTCAACACCCTCAAATACTCAGGCGGGATGGAAACCATCCAGCACGGGATGCAAGGCATTTCGCCCGACCGGCGCGTGCAGGCGATCATCATCGGCTATCTGTTCTCCGCCTTCATTGAGGGCGCCGCCGGTTTCGGCACCCCGGCCGCGTTGGCCGCGCCGCTGCTCCTGACCTTGGGGTTCCCCCCTCTGGCGGCGGCGGTGATCTGTCTGGTGTTCAACTCGTTCCCGGTGAGTTTCGGCGCGGTGGGCACCCCGATCGTGCTGGGGTTGGGACCGGTGCATAATCTGGCGCTGGATGCGGCGAACACCGTTCCGGGGATCAATTTCGCCACGGTCGATCAGTTCAATGCGGTCATCGGCCAATGGGTGACGTTGATGCATCTGCCGATGATTTTCATTCTGCCGATTTTCATGCTGGGGTTCATGACCCGGTATTTCGGTCCGCAACGGCGCTGGAGCGATGGGTTCAAGGCTTGGAAGTTTTGCGTCTTCGCCGCCGTGGCGTTTACCGTCCCATACCTGGGGTTCGCCTGGCTGGTGGGTCCCGAGTTCCCGTCGCTGATCGGCGGTCTGGTCGGGCTTGGCGTGGTGGTCTACGGGGCCAAACAGGGCTTCTGCGTACCCAAGGAAGTCTGGGATTTCGGTCATGAGGACCAATGGGATCCGGACTGGACCGGAGAAATCAAAGGTTCCAACACCACCGAGTTCACCGCGCACATGAGCCAGCTCAAAGCCTGGCTGCCCTACATTCTGATCGGTTTGATCCTGGTCGCGACCCGCATCCCCGAGTTGGGTCTGAAGAGCTTCCTCTCCGCGCAAACGATCGCCTTCACCAACATTCTGGGCTATCAGGGGGTCAACGGCTCCATCGCCTACCTGTATCTGCCGGGCACCATTCCGTTCATGCTGGTGGCGATTTTGACCGTCTTCATTCACGGCATTCCCGCTGGGTCGACTAAACGCGCCTGGGTCGAATCCATCGTCCGGATGAAGAATCCCGCCATCGCGCTGTTCTTCGCCGTGGCCCTGGTGGCGATCTTCCGCGGTTCGGGGGTGGGCAACGAACTGTGGAATCCGAATAACTATCCATCGATGCCGCTGGCCATGGCCAAATTGGTGGCGGACGCCTCCGGCAACGCCTGGCCGATGTTCGCCTCGTTCGTGGGCGGGCTGGGCTCGTTCATCACCGGGTCCAACACCGTATCCAATCTGTTGTTCGCCGAGTTCCAGTGGGGCGTCGCCGCGCAGCTCGACCTGCCGCGCCAGCTCATCGTGACCGCGCAGGTGGTGGGCGGGGCCATGGGCAACATGGTCTGCATCCACAACATCGTGGCGGTATGCGCGGTGGTGGGCCTGTCCGGTCAGGAAGGTCCGATCCTGCGCCGCACCGTGTGGCCGTTCCTGCTCTACGGCCTGGTGGTCGGCATCGTCGCCAGCCTGATGTCCTTCGTGTTTTTCCCCGATCTGTTCTAAGACCGGCGAACCCGCCGCCCAGATAGGGCGGCGGGGCGGAGCGCTGGCTGAATCCCCGAACCGGGGATCGATGGGCTATATTGATCCATCATGCGGCTCGACTCTTGCCGAAGATCCGGACCCGGTTCGACGGCTGGCCGCTTGTCCTGCTGCATGACATCACCATGGTAAAGTTATGGTTCCTGTAAATTTTCCAGTGATGCCTTCGTCCGGCAACCACAACTTGTAGCGTTGACTCTATCTGAGCCTACTACAGGAAGCGACCACGCCAATTTTTCACTGGAAAATTTACAGGAGGAATTAGTGTAGACAGCGACTGTCGTTACTGGGTGAGAGAGTGGGTCTCCTGGGTTTTTTGAGGTTGGTGAGGCGGGTTGATCCAGGCGGCCTCAGGAAGGGGCTGAGCCACGGGGAGCTTGCCCTTGA
>DAIRDI010000191.1:0-2076 GCA_036796235.1 Candidatus Competibacteraceae bacterium
GCTCATCATAACACATTGAATTAAAAAATTAAAATATTTATGAACAACTCTAATAGCTATTTGTTTGATTGGTTGCTGAGGCAAAGCGTAACCGCACACGTATCGTTTTTCTTCATTTACAACACGCCGGTTCCTCGCTTAGCCGAGAGTGACCCAGGATTTGCTCCCATCGTCACCCGCGCCGCCCGCCTCACCTGCACCACGCCTGAATTCGATGACTTGGCGAAAGAGGTTGGCCTGAAATCCCACCACGACGGCGTCACCGACCCCGTTGAACGCGCCCGCCTGCGAGCCGAACTGGACGGGCTGATCGCCCACCTCTACGGCCTCACCGAGGCCGAATTCGCTCACATTCTCGGCACGTTTCCCTTGGTCGCCGAACCCGTCAAAATTGCTGCTCTCAACGCTTATCGGGATGTGGAAAGAGGATTGATTCGATGAAAACGACTACCGTAGCCAATGCAAAATCCCATTTCTCAGCCTTGCTCGCTGACGTAGAAGCGGGCCATGAAATCGTGATTACTCGGCGCGGGCGGCCCGTAGCGCGGCTAGTCCCGGAACCTCGGGATGCAGATCCTTTCGATTGGGAGTCATTGCAAACCTGGGTGGAGTCCGGCCCACCAGCGCCGGGGGCAACCGTAGCTGATCTACGTGAGCGGGATCTGCTGTGATCTATCTCGACACCTCGGTTCTGGGCGCGATCTTCTTCCGTGAACCCAACGCATCCCTGGTTTTCAGCCAGGTGAAGGCAGCGCACGCCAACCGCATGGTGATTTCATCCTGGACCTTGACGGAGATGGCGAGCGTCGGAGCTATCAAGGAACGCATGGGGGTCATCGATCATGCGACCCGGCAGAAAGCCCTCTCATCCTTCCAGCGCTTCGCGTCATTCAGGTTGACCCTAACCGAGATCGAACCAGCCGACTTTCGATCGGCCGCGCTACTGATCGAGGGACCGGGTAGCCTGCGGGCGGGCGACTCGTTGTATCTGGCGGTTGCCAGACGCCTCCTGGCCAAACTGGCGACCTTGGATCGCAGGCTTGCGGATGCCGCACCAACCTGTGGTGTCCCGCTATTCCCAGTGGGCTAATCGGTTGGCGAGCAACATTACCTATAGGGGGTTAATCCGATGAGGCTGCAAAGCGTCCGCGTCCGCAACTTCAAAGCCATCGTCGATAGCAAAACGGTCAAGCTGGGACCGCTCACCGTTTTCATCGGCAATAACGGAACCGGTAAGTCGAGCCTCATCGAAGCCCTCGAAACCTATCAAAGCATCGTGCGCGATGGGCTGGATGTCGCCATGCAGCGTTGGCTGGGCATCGAACACGCCCGCCACAAGGGACAGGAGGCCAAAGAGCGAGCGGGCGTCATGGTCAATCCCATCCGCTTCGAGTTGACGCTCGGAGAAAGTCCCCGCAAGGCGTGCCGCATCGAACTGGCAGCCAATAACGACCCGGCGGCCAACCGGATGTTCATCGCCGACGAACGTATTTCGGCGCCTGAAAGAGCGTTGGTTGTCCGTGACCCGGTTAAAGCGTATAGCTTCGGGAATTCCATCCTTCCCTCATCAATGGAGTATTACGCCGAGGAAGTCCAACACATCTATCGTTGGCAATTTCTCATGCTGGCGCCCGAACGCATGGGTTTGCCCGTTCCCCAGCAACGCACTGGCGGCGGCGTGCGGCTCGCGAAAGACGGATCGAACATCGCCGACTTCCTGCTCGACATTCGCCGGCAGGACCAAAACGCCTTCGACGGCATCGTCGAAACCATGGCTTACGTCCTGCCCTATGCCCGCGACCTGCAAGCATCGGTGACTTCCGAACTGGAACGGAAAGCCTGGCTGCAACTGACCGAAGCCGACTTCAAGGTGCCGGGCTGGATGCTCTCCACCGGAACGCTGCGCCTGCTGGCCCTCCTGGCCTTGTTGCGCCATCCCCAACCGCCGCCCTTGATCGTGGTGGAAGAGATCGAGAACGGCCTCGACCCGCGCGGTATTCATCTGATCGTCGAAGAAATCCGCAATACCGTGCTGGATGGCGTCACCCAAGTCATTCTGACCACCCACTCGCCCTA
>DAIRDI010000191.1:2176-6345 GCA_036796235.1 Candidatus Competibacteraceae bacterium
GCACTTTGGATAACAAGCCGCGCTTGATTCAGGAATGCGGGGCGGTGGCCGCCGCGCTTCTGAAAGAGGGTTGCGAGCGCGTCCTGATTGTTTGGGATTTGCGTCCGGCCTGGCCAAATGACAGGAAACCGTGCCGCAACGTCGAGCGCGAAACAATCCTTGCATCTCTACGAAATGCCGGTGTTGCGGGCAAGCCCATCTTCCTTATTTGCATCGAGCAGGAGTTGGAAAGCTGGCTGCTCGCCGACGAGCGAAAAATCTCGGCCTACCTCTCAACCGCCGCGCATTCTTACCCGGCGCCACCGGTCCGCAAACCGGATCGGGTTTCCAACCCGAAGTCGGTCATGATGAAGCACTTCCAGTCGGCAAGAGGGCGACGATACGTCGATCGAACCGATGCGATCAGGGTCATGCAAGCGGCGGCAATAGATCTCTCGCGCTTGCGGCGCTCACCGACGTTCGTCCGCTTCGAGTCAAAACCGCGAGTTCCGTTGCCGTGACCCGCCGTTCAACCCGACCGCAGCCAGTCCCGCACCACGGCGATTTGATCGTCGGCCATCAGCGCCGGGGCGTGGCCCATGCCGGGGAATTCGACCAGTTGCGCCCTGGGGCCGCGTTCGGTCATGGCGACGGCGTCCGCGTGGTCCAGCACGTCGGAATGCGCGCCGCGCAGCACCAGGGTCGGGCAACGGATGCTGTCCCACACCGGCCACAGATCGATGTCCTTCAAGTCCAGCTTCTTAAAGTTTTCGGCGATGCCCGGATCGTAGGCCAGCGTATAGCGCCCGTCTTCCAGTTGCCGGCTGCTGTGAACGGTCATGTGTCGCCACTGTTCGTCGGTCAGGTTGCCGAAGGTGGCGGCGATGGTGCGCAGGAATTTTTCCATTTTTTCCAGGCTATCGAAGGCGACGACCTGCCCGACGTAGTCGGCAACCCTTTTCAGGCCGGCGGCGGGGATGCGCGGCCCGATGTCGTTGATCACCAGTTTGTGGATCGGCGTACCGGGATAGCTGGCCAGAAACAGACCGATCAGGCCACCCATCGACGTGCCGACCCAGTCGATGCGCTCGGCGTCGATCCGCGCCAGCAACATGGCCAGGTCGTTGACGTACAGCGGGTAGGTGTAGTCGGTTTTGTCGCCGAGCCAGTCGCTTTGCCCGCGCCCGACCACATCCGGACACAGCACCCGATACTCGTGTTCCAGAGCGGCGGCCAGGAAATCGAAATCGCGACCGGTGCGGGTCAGACCGTGAACGCAGATCAAGACCTTGGGATTGTTGGGATCGCCCCATTCGGTGTAGTGGACCCGGTGGAAACCGTGGGGGCCGAGGGCGCGGTAAGTACGGGATTGCATGGGCATGGTTTCGATCTCTCGGGTGGTCGTGGTCGCCGCATTATCAGGCAAGGCGGGTAGGGTGGCTATAATCGCCGCATTCTCAAGCCGAACCGGAGACCTGGCCATGGCCACCTTGCACTACAGCGAAAGCGGGAAGGGCGAACCGCTGATCCTGCTGCACAGCGGCGGGATGAGCGGGGCGGAGTGGGGGCCGCACCTCTCTCTGTTCGCTCGCCACTTCCGGGTGATCGTTCCCGACCATCTCGGCCACGGCCGCAGTCCGATGGTGGCCGAGAAGCTGGCTGTCGCCGACATGGGCCGCGCCGTGCTGGAACTGTTGGACGAGCTGGAATTGCCCCAGGCGAGCCTGGTGGGTTCCTCGCTGGGCGGCGCGGTGGCGCTGTGGCTGACTCTCCATTATCCCGAGCGGGTCAGCAAGCTGGTGCTGTACCGGGTGGGCTACCGCAAGGATGAAACGACCCACGCCGGCACGCGCGACATGGCCGATCCTGCTTACTGGCGCGGCGTCGGCATGCACAAGTGGCTGAGCGATGTCCACCAGCCGCAGGGGGGACCGGAGGCTTGGGAGGACGTCATCGTCCGGGTGTCGGAGGCGCTGGAGCCGGCCACCACCGATCATGCCCATGATCTGGAGCTTCTGGAGCGGATCACTCAACCGACTCTACTCGTGGTCGGCGACCGCGATCCGCTGGCGCCGCTGGAGCAGATTCTGGAAATGTTCGGCGCGATTCCCCACTGCGGGCTGTGGGTGATGCCCTACGCGACGCACGTCACCGCCACCAATACCTGGCGGGCGGAATCATTCGCGCTGGAAGTGACGCGGTTCCTGCAACGGCGGGGATAGGGTGAATCGCCCTTTCGGTCAGCCGTCGTAGTGAAAGCGGCAGGCGATAACCACCAATTCGTCGTCCGTTGCCCGATAGACCAGGCGGTGGGTGTCGTCGATTCGCCTCGACCAATAGCCGGACAGATTGCCGCGTAGCGGTTCGGGTTTTCCGATGCCGGCGAATGGGGCGCGCGCCGCTGCGGTAATCAAGCCATTGATGCGTTTCAGGATTTTTTTGTCCTGTTCGTGCCAGTACAGATAAGCATCCCAGGCGTCTGGAACAAAGCGAATGCTGCGCATTAGGAGTCGCTTGCGGTCAGCAATTCCCGTGCTTGGGATTGTCCGGTTCTATCCTGCTGGATGGCCCGCGCCAGCGCCTCGGCATTGGCTGGCGTCGACAGCAGATGCAGGGTTTCCATGAGGCTGTTGTAGTAATCAAGGGACATCACCACAGCGTCGCCCTCGGCGTCGCGGCGACTGATGATGGTTACGTCAGCATCTTGCAGAACCGCATCCAACACCGATTTGAGGGCATTGCGCGCATGAGAGTAAGTAACA
This sequence comes from Candidatus Competibacteraceae bacterium, assembly GCA_036796235.1. Lineage (GTDB taxonomy): Bacteria > Pseudomonadota > Gammaproteobacteria > Competibacterales > Competibacteraceae > REEE01. The sequence goes on from DAIRDI010000191.1 coordinate 4,918, forward strand.
ACTTTCATGGTCTTCCTCACTGGTTGAAATACCCGAACAAGCATAAAGCGCACGGGACGCCCGAGGCAATTCGGAACCGGGACTGATGAGGGAACTCCAGCGCCTACGGCGTGCGCGCTACCACGTGGACATCCCTTATCCTTTCGGTCACCCCCCCAAGTCCGGCTCCCCACAGTGTTGCAAAATCACCGCCCGCGCCGCGTCCCGCAACCGGATCGCCGCCGCCCAGTCGTCCCCATCCGGCGCAATCGGTTCTGCGACGATCACGTCCAAGCGGCTGCGGCGCGGAAACCACGAACCGGCTCGCAGTATCGAGCGGGTCCCGCGAATCGTCACTGGAACCACCGGCGCACCGGCCTGGGCCGCCGCCACGAACGCGCCCATGCGGAATTCCCGCAGCCCCGGCATCCGGGTGAACGTGCCCTCCGGGAAAAAGCCCAGCGACTGCCCGGCGCGCGCCATCTCGGCCAACTGACCGGCCTCGTCCGCGCTGCGTTGCACGTCGAAGCGCTCGACGAACAGCGTACCCACGCGGATCAACGGTCGGGCCAGCCACCGGTTGTCCAACAGTTCCCGCTTGGCGACATAGTGGAAATGGCGCGGAATCGCCGCGATCAGCACGTAAGCGTCCAGAAAGCTGGAATGGTTGGCGACCAGCACGCAGGGACCGGCGGGCAGATGATCGAGACCCCGAACCGTGATGGGTGTGCCGGTCAACCGAGCCAGCAGCCGGGCGCCGGTCCGGGCCAGTCCCCAACGCCATTCCGGCTTCGGCAGGGTCATGATGCCCAGCCAGACTCCCGGCGCCAGCAGCCCGTACAGGGTCCAGGCATGGGCGGCGTACACCCGTTCTCCCAGACCGCGCCACAGTCGCCGTAATTGCGCCCAGCCGCTGCTCAGGGTGATCCGCGTCAGTTGCAGCCACAGCGCACGGCCGCCGCTGCCGAGCGCTTGGCGTTCGTACAGTTCTCGAACGGCGGTCCGGCGAATCTTGCCGCTGGAGGTTTTCAGGACCGTATGCGGAGGCGCGAGCACCACCTCATCGGGTGGTGTGCCCACCAGGTCCACGCCGACGCGCTGAATCTGCTGGCGCAGGTTGGCCAGCGCCTCCGATTGCGCGGCCCGGGTTTCGGCGACCACGATCAGCCGCTCGCCGCCGGTCGTCGGGTCGGCGCTGGCGAAGACCGCCACGCAACCCTTGCGCACGCCGGGAATTTCCCCAACCGCCTGTTCGAACTCGTAGGGATACAGATTGCGCCCGCCGCGGATGATCAGGTCCTTGACCCGCCCGCTCAGGTACACGTCGCCGCCGGCCAGATAGCCCCGGTCGCCGGAATCGAGCCAGGCGTCGCCGTGAGGAAACAGCCGGCGGGTGGCTTCGGGATTGCGGTAGTAGCCGGCGGTCGCCGAGGGTCCCTGGAATTCCAG
>DAIRDI010000192.1:0-6301 GCA_036796235.1 Candidatus Competibacteraceae bacterium
GGCTTTCGTCCAGGGCGCGGCCCGTCCGGACGACGCGGATTCCCGGAAGGGCCACGGCGAATGAGCCTCGCCCTCAATCTCTTCACGATCCTTTCGGTCTCGATCGGCGCTTTCTTCTTTCTCGCCGGCACGGTCGGACTGTTGCGCTTCCCCGATCCCCTCACTCGCCTGCACGCGCTGACCAAGGCGGACAATCTGGGGCTCGGCCTGGTGGTGATGGGCCTGTTGCCGCAGGTCCAGTGGCCGCTCGGCGCCATGAAACTGCTTGCGGTTTGGCTATTCGTCCTGTTGGCTGGAACCACGGTCAGTCAGCTCATGGCGCGCGCGGCGCGGCGCGAGGGACCGGGCGCATGACCCTGGCGCTGGCGGTCGACTTCGGTCTGGCCCTGCTGGTCTTGGCGGTGGCCGGCTGGACCATCGCCGTGCGCGACACCTTCGCCGCGGTGATCGGCTTCGTGGCCTACGGGCTGCTGTTGGCGCTGGTGTGGGTGCGTCTCGCGGCCCCGGATGTGGCGTTGACGGAGGCGGCCATCGGCAGCGGCCTGACCGGCCTGTTGTTGCTGGGGGCGGCCGCGCGCCTGCGCGCCATCGAAACCCCTGCCACGGCGCCCGGCGCCACCCTGCGGTGGGTGACTGGCGGGTTGTGCGTTCTGGTCGCGGCGGGGTTGGCGGCGCTCGTGCTGCTGCTGCCCGATCCCGCGCCGACCTTGGCGCCGATGGCCGTCGCGCATCTGCCCGCCACCGGGCTCGGCAATCCGGTGACCGGCGTGCTGGTGGCTTATCGGGCCATCGATACCCTGCTGGAAGCCGTGGTGCTCCTGCCGGCGCTGATCGGGGTCTGGTCGCTGGCGTCGGATCGCTGCTGGGGCGGTGCGCCGATACTGCGGTATCCGCGTCAGGACGGCGCCCTGACCCTGCTCGCGCAAGTGTTGCCGCCTTTCGGGATCATCCTCGGCATCTATCTGTGCTGGAACGGGGCGGACGAGCCCGGCGGCGCTTTTCAGGGCGGCGCGGTCCTGGCCGCCATGTGGGCCCTCATTTTGCTGGCGGGACTGGCTGATGCGCCCCCGGTGAGCCGCCGTTGGTTGCGCGTCCTGCTGGTCGCAGGCTCGGCGGTGTTCCTAGCGGTCGGCCTGGCGGGCATCTGGATCGCCGAGGCCTTCCTGGCCTACCCGGCGGGCTACGCCAAGCCACTGATCCTCATCATCGAAGTCGTGCTCACTCTCTCCGTCGCGGTGGCGCTCGGTCTCCTTATCGCCGGCCCACCCGCTGAGGACCCCACATGATCGACGCCACGACCTGGTTCGGCTTTTGCGCGGCGGCGCTGATCGGTTTTGGCTTGTTCGGCCTGATCGTCCATCCCAAGCCCTTGCGCAAGATTCTGGCCTTCAACCTGATCGGCGGCGGTGTTTTCCTGCTGTTCGGGGTCATCGCGCGGCGGGGCGCGGGAGCCGGCCTGAGCAGCGATCCGGTCCCGCAGGCGCTGGTGATCACCGGTTTGGTCGTCGCGTTCGCGGCCACGGCCCTGGCGGTCGCGCTGCTGCTGCGCCTGGCCCAGGCGACCGGTCGGCTCACGCTGGACGCCGCGGCGTCCGACGCCGCGCCTACCCAGACCCAGGACGCCGATTCATGATGCCCGAGCCTTCGATCCTGCTCGTGCTGGCGCTGGTCCTGCCGATCGCGGGCCTGTTGCTGGCGCTGGTCGCGGGCGGGCGTCATGCGGGCCGCATCGCTTTGCTGCTGACGCCGGTCGGACTGGCGGTCGCGGCAGCCATCGCCGTCGGCGTCGCGCGCGCGGACGAGGCGCTGGTCTATCACTTGGGCGGCTGGACGCCGCCGCTCGGCGTGGCGCTGCGCGCCGATGGCTTGTCGGCGATCCTGCTCCTGACCACGGCGGCGATCATCGGCGCCACCGGTCTGTTCGCGCGGGCCGAGTTCCGCCCCGCTCCGGGACAGGTCGAGGCGCGCGCCCCGCTGGCGTTCTGGACGTTGTTGCTGGCGTTGTGGGGAGGGTTGAACCTCGTCTTCCTCGGCAACGATCTTTTTACCCTGTTTGTCGCGCTGGAGTTGCTGACGTTCTCCGCCGTGCCCCTGGTCTGCCTTGATGGCCGCGCCGGGACGATTGAGGCCGCGCTGCGGTACCTGTTGTTCGCCCTGTTCGGCTCGGTGCTGTATCTACTGGGCGTGGTGTTGCTCTACGGCGCGTACGGCACGCTCGATATCGGTCTCCTGTCCGGTCTGATCCAGCGCGAACCGATTGCGTTAGCCGCCGCCGCGCTGATGACGGTCGGGCTGCTGGCCAAGACCGCCCTGTTCCCGCTGCATCTCTGGTTGCCGCCGGCCCACGCCGGGGCTCCGGCCGCCGCCAGCGCGGTGCTCTCGGCCCTGGTCGTGAAAGCGTCGCTCTTCCTCATCGTGCGGCTCTGGTTCGACGTGATGCCGGAACTGATGAATCCGACGGCGGCGCAGGTTCTGGGCGCGCTGGGCGCGGCGGCGATTCTGTTCGGCGGCGTGCTCGCGCTCCGGCAAGCGCGGCTGAAGATGCTGATCGCCTACTCGACGGTCGCGCAGATCGGCTATCTGTTTCTCGTTTTCCCCCTCATCACCCGCCCCGAGTCGGTCCCTTTGGCCGCCGCCGACCTGGGCGCCGAACTGGTGGCGATCAGCGTTTCGACCAGCGCCTGGAGCGGCGGCGTGCTCCAGGCCGTCTCCCATGCCTTCGCCAAGGCCGCCATGTTCCTGGCCGCGGGCTTGATCGCCCAGCGGCTCGGTCACGACCGCATCGCCGATCTCGGCGGCATCGGCCGGGCGTTGCCGATCACGGTCCTGGCCTTCGGCCTCGCCGGGATGTCGTTGATGGGACTGCCGCCGAGCGGCGGCTTCGCGGCCAAATGGCTGCTGCTGGTGGCGACCATTGAGACCGGGCAATGGTGGTGGTCGCTGGTGATTCTGGGGGGTGGACTCCTCACCGGCGGCTATCTCTTCCGCGTGCTCGCCCCGGTGCTGGCCGGCGCGAGCGAGCCGGTGACCCTGCACGCGCCGGTGGCGAGAGACCGGGAACTGGTGGTGCTGGCCCTGGCGCTCTGCTCGGTGCTGCTCGGCTTCGTGCGCCTGGGGGCCTTCGACCTGGTGCAGATCGGCCGTCTGGCGACGGCGGGGATGGGTTTGCCGTGAAGAGAAACTGGCGATGATCGGCTCGGAACTGCTGTTGCTCGCCGCCCTGGCCACGCCGCTCGCCCTGCTGGTGGCCTGCGGCTCGCGATGGGTGCGAGCCCGCATGATGGCCCTGCTGGGGCTGGCGCCGCTGCCAGCGCTGGCGGCGGCCTTGCTGGCGGTCGACGGGCCGTCGCTGGTTTTCGCCGAGACGCGCCAGCACATCACCTTTGCCCTCGACCCGGCGGGCGCGATTCTGCTCGGGGTCGCCGCGCTACTCTGGAGCGCGGCGGGGTTTTACGCCTGGACCTATCTGCGCGACGAGCCGCATCAGGGACGCTTTGCGGTTTATTGGCTGTTGACGCTGACCGGCAGCCTCGGTGTCTTTATCACGGCCAACCTGTTCACCTTTTACCTGGCGTTCGCTCTGGTCAGCCTGGCGGCTTATGGTTTGGTGATCTTCGACGGGACGCCGCAGGCGCGGCGGGCCGGGATCATTTATCTGGTCCTGGCCCTGCTGGGCGAGGTTGCGCTGCTGATGGGCTTCGTGCTGCTCGCGACCGCCGTTGCCGGGGATAGCCTGGCGATTCGCGACGCCGTGGCGGCGCTGCCGGATTCGCCCTGGCGCGATCCGACCGTGGCGCTGCTGATCGTCGGTTTCGGGCTGAAGATGGGTTTGGTCCCCTTGCATGTCTGGCTGCCGGTCGCCCATCCGGCGGCGCCGATGCCGGCCTCGGCCGTGCTCAGCGGCGCGATCATCAAGGCCGGTGTGATCGGGCTGATCCGCTTCCTGCCCTTCGAGACGCCGCTGCCGGAATGGGGCGTCATTCTGACGGTCGTGGGTCTGTTCACCGCCTTTTACAGCGTCGTGATCGGGATCACCCAGTCCAATCCGAAAACCGTGCTGGCCTATTCCAGCGTCAGCCAGATGGGCTTCGTCGCGGCGGTGCTGGGCATGGGGCTGGCGGTCGGACTCAGCGGAACGGCGATGCTCGTGGTGGCCTTCCATGCGGCGCATCACCTGCTGGCCAAGGGCGCGCTGTTTCTCGCGGTCGGCGTGGCGGTCGCTACTGGCCCGCGCCGACTGTGGTGGGTGTTGGCGCCGGCGGCGATTCTGGCCTTGGGGGTCGGGGGCTTGCCTCTGACCGGCGGCGCGTTGGCCAAGCTGGCGGTGAAGCCCCTGTTGGGGGAGGAACTCGTCGGTCTGCTCGCGACCCTGTCCGCGATTGGAACGACGCTGTTGATGTTGCATTTCCTGCACCGGCTGGCGGCGAGCGCCGCGCCGGAGCCGATGGCGTCGGCCCCGGTCGGACTGACTTTACCCTGGCTGGCGATGTTCGTCGCCGCTCTCGTGATTCCGTGGATGCTCTATGAAGCGACGGGAATCGGGACGTGGGCTGATGCGCTCCAGCCGAAGCTGCTCTGGGCCGGATTGTGGCCCGTATTGATCGGCGCGGTGCTGGCGCTCGGCCTGTGGCGCTGGGGGCGGCATTTGCCCCAGGCGCCGGAAGGCGACATCGTGGTCGCGGGCGAACGCGCCGTTGGCGTCCTCTTCACTTGGGGAGATGCGCTGGAACGGGTGGAAGGCAAGCTGCGGCGATGGCCGGTCGCCGCCTTGATGCTGCTGGTCATCACGTTCCTCATCGGCGGCGCGTTGGTGGGCGGCCAGTGAGCCTGGAAACGTCCTCGCTAGAAATCCAGCGGACTCTTGGCGTCCTTCAGGGTGACGCTCCGCACTGTATGGGTGTAAATCATCGTCGTGCGCACGTCGCTGTGGCCGAGCAATTCCTGAACGGTGCGAATGTCGTAGTTCGCCTGCAACAGGTGGCTGGCGAAGCTGTGGCGAAAGGTGTGGGCGGAAGCCCGCTTGGGAATCCGGGATCGGCGGACTGCGTCCTTGAGCGCCTTTTGCACCAAGGTCTCGTGCAAATGCGCGCGGCGGCGCTCGTCGGTATCAGGTACGCGGGTCAGCGTCAGGGCCGGAAACAACCACTGCCACGCCAGTTCCCGGGCCGCCCGTGGGTATTTCTGCCCCAGCGCGGCGGGTAAAAACACTCCTGCGTAACCAGCGGCCAAGTCCACCTCATGCGCTTGGGAAACCCGGTCCAGTTGGGCTTGTAATTCCGGGACCAGCGCTTCCGGTAAGGGTAACGTGCGATCCTTCCGGCCCTTGCCGTCATGCACGGTCAGCACCCGCATGGCAAAGTTCAAATCCTGCACCCGCAGTTGCAAGCACTCGAAGAGCCGCAAGCCGCAGCCATACAGTAACTTCGCCACCAGATCATACGGTGCGTCGAGTCGGGCGATGATGCGGTCCACTTCGTCCCGCGACAACACCACCGGGATAGAGGGTTTCCGCTTGGCGCGCACCACGCCCTCGACGTTGCCGAAGTCCTTTTCCAGGACGTGCCTGAACAAAAACAGCAAGGCATTGAAGGCCTGGTTCTGACTGGATGCCGCAACCTTTTTCGCCACCGCCAGAAAACTCAGGAATCCTTTGACGTCCTCCATCGCCAGCAACCGTGGGTCCTTGCTGTGGGTAAAGGTTTGAAATTTTCGGGTCCAGATTCGATAGGCGTCCAAGGTCTTGGGGGAATAATGCCGGACCTGGATCGCCGAGGTCAGTCCGTCGTAGACCCACACCCAACTGGCCCCGGTCAACTTCAATTCAGCCGAATCGGTTGGGGCGTTTGGAGAAGGTGTGGGGACCGGATGCGCGGGCGCGCCCGGCGCCCTGCCGACTGCTTCGCTGTCTTGCCGGGCGGGCGATGGCGATGGCGATGGCGACGGCGAGAGTCGATGGGGAGACGGTTTGAGCGGATCCTCCCAATACAACGACACGGCGTGCCCGGCTTGTTGGCACAGGGCTTCCGGCTGCTGCTTGGCTCGCAATTTTTCTTGAAAAGCGGGCAGACTCTGACCAACGGCGCGAAGCTATACTTATGACAGAAGTCCAGGTAATAGCGCAGCCACTTGTGATAGTGCGGACGCTGCCCGGCCATGACGTTCTGCTGCGCCAACCGCGCCTCGTAGCGCCGGGCGAGTTCTGGGGGGACGGCGAGCATGAGGGTCTTTCCGGGGTAGCAAGGCTGTCGATGAATGTTATGCTGCTGGAAAAGGCTAGCAAGATCAGATGGCTATTGTCAAT
>DAIRDI010000193.1:0-6285 GCA_036796235.1 Candidatus Competibacteraceae bacterium
CGACGAGCTGACCCATATAACCCGTTGTCAGTCGAGTGTATTTAGCGGTGTAGCTACAGAGCATGTTGTTTGCCTCGCATAATACCTGGGTCCCTAACATAGCCGTTCGTGGGCTGAAGCACAATGGCCGAATCGTCGTCGAAACCACCCTCAAAAACACCCTCGATCCGAGTTCTGAAGGGGTTCATGAGGCCGAGTCGCGGTACAATCCCGGCGCGTTCCACCAGGCGATCATGAAACGTCATGCACCCCCTCGAAACCTGTCTTGCCACCCTCCGCGAGATTCACGACACCGGCGGCGGGGTCGCCGAAACCTCCTACTACGGCGCGCTGGAAAATCTGCTGAATCAGGCCGGCGACCGCCTCGATCCCAAGGTCCGAGCCGTACCGCAACTGCGTGATACCGGCGCCGGCAGTCCCGATTTCGGACTGTTCGCCGTCGGCCAGTTGGCGGCCGGTGTGGACGGCGCGCCGCTGCCGGGACAGAAACCGGACCGCGGCGTCGTGGAGGTCAAGGGTTGGCGCGATGAGGCCCCGACCGTCGCCGCCGGCGAACAAGTGCATCGCTACGGCCAGCATTACGGCATGGTGCTGGTGACCAATTACCGCGATTTCGTCCTGGTCGGGCGCAATGCCGCCGGCGAACTGGCGCCTTTGGAACGCTTGCCACTGGCGACCAGCGAAGCGGAATTCCTCGAACTGCTCCGCCAGCCGCGCCAGACCGCCGCGCGCTTCGGCGACCGGCTGCTGGATTTTCTGGCGCGCGCCCTGAGCTACAACGCGCCGTTGGTCGATCCCCAGGATTTGGCCTGGTTGCTCGCCTCCCACGCCCGCGAAGCCCGCGCCCGGGTGGACAACGCCAGCGATTTGCCGGGATTGATCCTGCTGCGCGAGGGGCTGGAACGAGCGCTGGGCTTGAAATTCGAGGGCGAGAGCGGCGAGCACTTCTTCCGCGCGACCCTGGTGCAAACCCTGTTCTACGGCGTGTTTTCCGCCTGGGTGCTATGGGCGCGCCAGGGTGGAACCGGGGCGTTCGACTGGCGGGCCGCCGCCTGGAACCTGCATGTGCCGATGATCGCCAGCCTGTTCGAGCAGATTGCCACCCCGAAACGCCTGCAACCCCTGCATTTGGATGAGGTGCTGGACTGGGCTGGCGGCGCGCTCAATCGCGTGGAACGGGCGGCGTTTTTCCAGCGCTTCGAGGAAGAATACGCCGTCCAGTATTTCTACGAACCCTTCCTGAAAGCTTACGACCCGGTGCTGCGCAAACAGTTGGGGGTTTGGTACACCCCACCGGAAATCGTCCGCTATCAGGTGGAGCGGGTGGACGCCGTGTTGCGCGAGGAGTTGCATCTGACCGATGGTTTGGCCGATCCTTCGGTGCTGGTGCTCGACCCCTGCTGCGGGACCGGCGCCTACTTGGTCGAGGTGTTGCGGCGGATTCATCAGACCTTGGACGAGAAAGGCGGCGCGGCCTTGACTTCCGCTCAACTCAAACAGGCGGCGCTGACCCGCATTTTCGGCTTTGAAATCCTGCCCGCGCCATTCGTGGTCGCCCATCTGCAACTGGGTCTGCTGCTGCGGCAGTTCGGCGTACCGTTGCGGGAAGAGCGGGAACGCGCTGGCATCTACCTCACTAACGCCCTGACGAATTGGGAACCACTGGTGCAGGCCGGCCAGCAGATGGTCATTCCGTTCCCGGAATTTCAGGAGGAGCGCGACAAAGCCGACGAGATCAAGCAACGCCAGGCCATTCTGGTGATCCTGGGCAATCCGCCGTACAACGCCTTCGCCGGCGTCAGCCCGGACGAGGAGGGCGATCTGGTGGAAGCCTACAAGGAAAACCTGAACAAACCGGTCGCGGACGGCGGCTGGGGAATCAAAAAATTCAATCTGGACGACTTCTACGTGCGCTTTTTCCGCATCGCAGAACGACGGATCGTCAAAACCGGGCGCGGCGTGGTGTGTTACATCTCGAATCATTCCTGGGTGGGCGATCCGTCGTTCGTGGTGCTGCGCCAGCATCTCTTAAACTCGTTCGACAAGATCTGGGTCGAAAATCTGCACGGCAATCGCCGGGCCAGCGAATACGCCCCGGATGGCCGCACCAGCGAGACGGTGTTCGCCATCACTGGCTTTTCCGAGGGGATTCAACAGGGCGTGGCGACCTCGCTGTGGGTGAAAACTGGACGATCCAGCTCCAAAAAACGTCCGGCGGCGGCCATCGTGCGCTTCCGTGATGACATCGACGCCTCAAGAGCAGCGGAGCGGCGGGCGCAATTGCTGGCCAGTCTGGACGTCGCCGATTTCGACGGTCAGTATCAAGTCGCACAACCGAACCGGGAAAACCGCTTTTCCTTCCGTCCCATGACCATTTCGGCGACCTATCAAGGCTGGCCGAGCGTCCTCGATCTGTGCGCCGAACCACCGACCAACGGCCTGATGGAAAAGCGCGGCGGCGGTTTGATCGACATCGACCGGGCCGCGCTGGAAAAACGGATGCGGGCCTATTTCGATCCAGCGGTGACTTGGGCCGAACTGGAGGCGCTGAACGGCGGATTGACCCGGAACGCGGCGCGCTTCGACGCCCGAAAAACTCGCGATAAGTTACTGGCGACCGAGCGGTTCGATCCCGAACGGTTGCGACGCTATGCGGTGCGCGCTTTCGATAACCGCTGGTGTTACTACCTGGCCATGCGGCCGTTGTGGAACGAGCCGCGCCCGCGCTACTGGGAACAGTGTTGGGACGGCAACGCCTTCTTCATGACCCGGTTCCGCTCCTCGGCCTCGCCGGAAGGCGTCCCCTGTTATTGGGTGACCGGGCTGTCCGACGATCATTTCCTCATGCCCGACAACGCCTGTTTTCCGGTGTGGCTGCGCCGCCTTCCGCCGCCGAGCCAGAAAAACGGCGCCAACGGTGTGCTGGCCGGCATGGGGGATGAACCCGTCGTCACCGCCAATCTCTCGCCCATCGCCCGCGCCTATCTGCAACATCTGCAACTGCCCGACCCCGACCGGGACGCCGAGACCGCCGCGTTGCTCTGGCGGCACGCGCTGGCCATCGGCTTCAGTCCGACCTATCGGCGCGAGAACGCCGATGGGATTCGCCAGGACTGGCCCAGAATTCCGTTGCCCGAGGAACGGGAGGTGTTGCTGGCTTCCGCCGAACTGGGCCTCGAGATCGCCGCGCTGCTGGACGCCGACCGGCCGGTGGCGGGCGTGACCGCGGGCAAGATCAAGACGGAATGGCGCGCCCTGGGCGTCATCTCAAGGGTAGGCGGCGGTGCGCTCGATCCCGACGCCGGCGAACTGGCCGTGACGGCGGGTTGGGGTTATGCGGGCAAGGGCGGCGTCACCATGCCGGGCAAGGGACGCATCGAGCCGCGCCCGCTCGCGGAGTCCGCGCCCGAGCCGGCTTACGACCTCTACCTGAACGAAGTCGCCTATTGGGCCAACGTCCCCCGGTCGGTGTGGGAGTACAGCATCGGCGGTTATCAGATCGTCAAAAAGTGGCTGAGCTATCGGGAAAAGATCGTGCTGGGGCGGGATTTGCGGCTGGAGGAGGCGCTCTACGTCACCGACTTGATCCGACGGCTGGCGGCGCTGGCGGCGTTACAATCCGCGTTGGATGCCAATTACGCGGCGGCGCAAATCGGACTCCACGCCTAGTCTATTCATAAAATCAACAAGTTGTTTTCCAAGACTTCCCAGCCGATTGCATTTCCCTCCATCGCGCCGTATATCCTTGACCATGGGGAAGATCAGGAGCGACGCGTATGTCCACCCGCCATCTACAGTATTTGTTCGAACCGGCCTCCGTGGCGCTGATCGGCGCCAGCGAGCGCCCCGGCTCACTGGGCGCGGCGCTGACCCGCAAGCTGCTGGCCGGCGGTTTTCAAGGCGAGCTATTCCTGATCAACCGCCGCCACCGGCGCGTCCAGGGCCAACCGGCCTTCCAAAAACTGTCCGAGTTACCCCGCGCTCCCGAACTGGCGATCCTTGCCACCCCGGCGGCCATGCTCGTCAAACAAGTGGTCAGACTGGGCAAGCTGGGCGTCAAGGTCATCGTGATCGCCACGCCGGTCGAGCGCTTACCCAGCGCAGTCCACCGGGCCTGGCACACTATCAGCCAGCGCCATCCCCACGGGCCGCGCCTGATCGGTCCGGGCAGCTTCGGGGTGATCGTTCCACATCGCGGTCTCGACGTCTCGCTCAGTTCCGTCTCCCCAAAACCGGGGCATCTGGCCCTGATTGCTTCATCGGGCGCGGTGTTGACGCCTGTCCTGGAGTGGGCCACCGATCAGGGGATGGGGTTCTCCCGAGTCGTCGCGTTAGGTGGGATGATCGATATCGACTATGGCGACCTGCTGAACGGGTTGGCCGGTGATCCCAAGACCCAAGCCATCTTGCTCTGTCTGGAAAACCTGACCGACGCCCGCAAATTCCTGTCGGCGGCGCGGGCGGTGACCCGCCTCAAACCAGTGTTGGTGGTGCGCGCCGGCCGGGGGGGCGATGCCGACGCCCACCAGGTTGACGTCGTTTACGATGCCGCGTTCCGTCGGGTCGGTGTTCTGCGGCTCCCGTCGTTGCGCGACTTGGTCTGGACCGCCGCCGCCCTGACGCATCCCACGCCACCGACCGGTGACCGGTTGGCGATTCTCGGCAACAGCCGCGCTCTGGGACGGCTGGCCGCCGACACATTACTGGTCGAAGGGGGACGGCTGGCCCAGTTTGACGGGGAGACGCAAAAGGGGCTGCGCGATCTTGTGCCGGGCGGCGCGCCCGACAATCCACTCGATCTGGGGGAAGACGCCGATCCCGCCCGGTTCGCCGCCGCCCTGGAGCGATTGTTGCGAGCGCCGGCTCTTGATGGGGTGCTGGCGCTGCACGCGCCGAACGCGCGGATGGCGTCCGAAGAGAGCGCCGCCGCGCTGATCGAAACCATCCGCCGGTCGCGCGACCGCGCCGGCTCGCGACCGATAGTGCTGTCCTGCTGGCTGGGTACGGACAGCATCCGTGCTGCCCGGCAAGCTTTTCTGGAAGCGCGCGTTCCGCATTTCGACACGCCCGAAGAGGCGGTCCGAGCTTTTCTGCGGCGCTGGCATCGCGCCCGCGACCAAGTCGCGCTGATGGATACCCCACCGGAAGTCCCGGGGCTGTTCGATGTCGAAGTCGCCACGGCGCGCCGGATCGTTCACGATCTTCTGGCCGCGGGCCGCGACCAGCCGAACGCCGCCGAGGTGGATACGCTGCTGGGTCTGTATGGTTTGCCCGTTCCGCAACCGAACGCCACGCTCACCGTGCCCGCCGCCGGTCCGGTGCCGCTGGCATTGGCGATTCGAGGAGTCACCGATCCGGTGTTCGGCCCGGTGTTGTTGCTGGGACCCGGCGGACCCGGCGCGATCGGGCCGGATGAGTGCGTGGCCGCGCTGCCGCCGCTCGACCCGGTCCTGGCGCGGGAGGCGATCGTCCATACCCGAATCCATCGACTGTTGCAAAACGCCGCCGCCACCGATCCCGGCGTGCTGGAGCGCGTCATCCTGACCTTGGTCCGGGTCGCGCGACTGATCGCGGATGTGGAGGAAGTCGTCGAGCTGGATCTGAATCCGTTATGGCTGGCCGCTGGGTCAATGACGGTGGGTGCTGCCCGAATCCGAGTGGCGACGGCCGAGGAACCGGCCCGGCAACGCCTGGCGATCCGGCCCTATCCACGGGAACTGGAGGAAACCCTGGACTTGCCGGATGGCTCCAGCGTGCTGATTCGGCCGGTGCGACCGGAGGATGAGCCGAGTTTTCTGTCGGGCTTCAATCGGCTGTCGCGCGCGGAGATTCGGATGCGTTTCATGTATGTGCTCAAGGAGTTGACTCACGAGCACGCGGCCCGATTGGTCCAGATCGACTACGACCGAGACATGGCGCTGATGGCGCTGCGGCGGCGGGGAGAGCAAGCGCCCGACCCGTGTGGGGTGGCGCGCATCATCGGCGACGCCAATCGGGAGCGCGCCGAGTTCGCCATCGTCTTGTTGCGAGAGGCGACCGGGATCGGCCTCGGCAGCCTGTTGTTGCGCCGGCTGATCCAGTACGCCCAAGACCGGGGATTTCGCGAAATTTATGGAGAAATTCTGCGTGAGAACGAGCCGATGCTGAAGTTATGCCGGGCGCTGGACTTCACCCTCCAACCCTACCCGGGTGAGCCGGGAGTGATGATCGCCACGCTGGCGCTGACCCGAGCGGAGTCCGAGGTCGTTTGAAATTCCGCTAAAATTGCAATGTCAGCGCGGCGAG